>NZ_JBHZDH010000009.1:79444-129301 GCF_042755925.1 Lysinibacillus sp. NPDC059133
ACCCCAGTAGAACCGGTAGCCCCAGTCGCCCCAGTAGAGCCGGTAACGCCAGTCACCCCAGTAGAACCGGTAGTCCCAGTAGAGCCGGTAGCGCCAGTAACCCCAGTAGAACCGGTAGCCCCAGTCGCCCCAGTCGCCCCAGTAGAGCCGGTAGCGCCAGTAACCCCAGTAGAACCGGTAGCGCCAGTCGCGCCAGTAGAGCCGGTAACGCCAGTCACCCCAGTAGAACCGGTAGTCCCAGTAGAGCCGGTAGCGCCAGTCACGCCAGTAGATCCAGTAACCCCAGTAGCTCCAGTAACCCCAGTAGAGCCAGTAACCCCAGTAGAGCCAGTAACCCCAGTAGATCCAGTCACCCCAGTCACCCCAGTAGAACCGGTAGCGCCAGTAACCCCAGTAGAACCGGTAGTCCCAGTAGAGCCGGTAGCGCCAGTAGAGCCAGTCGCGCCAGTAACACCGGCAACTCCAGTAGAACCGGTAGCCCCAGTCGCTCCAGTACTTCCTGTTGGGCCAGTTCTTCCAGGTTTAACAGGCCAAACAGGACAGCTTGGAGCACAAGGATTACAACAACACGGGAATGTATTACATTTGCTGCAGATTCTATTTTTAAATTGTCCAAAATGCATTGTTTCACCTCCTCTCTCAAATATCGTATTCATAGAGAGAGAAAGTGAAATAGACAGTTAACTACTTGGTTATTCTAAAACATCAATAGCGATAAAAGTATTTTTCTTCAATGTATAGTTAAAACCTATTACTAGAAATTGAAAATTACTCCAATGCTCCAATGTACTAACTAATCCATTAACATAGAAGAAAATTAAGATTCTTCATTACCCTTATTTAAAATACGATCGAAGTATGTTTTATTGTGCAGTATTTTTCTATCATTTGGTAAAAAGGATCCGGCTAATTCATTATGTGCGTTGGCAGTTTCATATTGTTGTAACCGGTCAAAGAGGACACAAAGTTGTAAGTGGGGCAACCATGTCGTAAAGGTTTTATTTTGAAAAGGAGTGTTAGGATTTTGCTTGATGAGAAGCGCTTGTTCATACCAAAATATTGCTTCATAATTTTTGGCTTGTTCCATGAAATGAAAACCTAGTCTACAACACGCTTCTGGGCGTGGAATATCATATTCAAAGCTTCTTAAAATGGAAGTCAATTTGTTTTCTGTATCATTTATATAAGAATAACAATCCGCTAATTTGAAACAGGCTTGAATATTATCTTCTACCCAGCCTAATTTAGACGTTAAAAACGTTTCATAGTAAAATAGTGCATCTTCATATTGTTCATGATCTAGTAATTCATTGGCGTAATAAAATGTATCTCGTGGAGAGAGAGGTTCTCCTGATTCCACTAATTGCTTATAGATGTTAATATTCCGCATATGATCATGGCTAAGTGGTAAATGACTGACAGCTATTTCACTATCCAAAAGCTTCCCTCCGACTTCTAAATATTCATGTACAGCACCTATCCATTGGAATTGATTATCTCTTCTTACTAAACGATATCTCCTTAATAGAGAATTTACGTTTCCTTCATTATCAAAGCTTAAATTATAATTCATCGAAACAGCATCTATTTCAGGGTTCAAGGATTCTTTGAGTGCTTTAAATTTTTCCTGATCCTCTTCTAATAATACGTCGTCTGCATCTAGCCATAAAATGTACTCCTTTGTTGCTTGCTGAAAGGAAAAATTTCTTGCAGCTGCAAAATGCTGAATCCATTCAAAATCAAAAATACGATCTGTAAACTGTTTAACAATTTGCTTTGTATTGTCGGTAGAGCCTGTATCGATGATATTAATCTCATCGACTACTCCTTTTACAGATGCTAGACATCTACCAATGACATCTTCTTCATTTTTCACTATCATACATAAGCTAATGGACACCATAAAGTGGATTCCTCCTTACCGTAATCTATGTAGTATATGAGTTACTATATTTTTTGGTTTGGATAAATGCTCGTAGATGTAGTATTACATAGTAATAATCGTGAAATTTGCTGGTTTTCTTTGTCATAAATTTACCTTTCAAGTTTCACGCGAATTTCACAATTGTGAAGTATAGTTAAGAAACAGAGGTGATGATGTTGAAAAAATGGGTATTCTTCATTTTTTCTTTAGTACAGCTTATATGGCTAGCAGGGTGTACGGAGAAATCGTTTGATCCTATTGAACGCGATCAGAATTTTATTGCGTCCTTAAATATACAAGAGCCTTCGCTAGATTTTATAGATGGACAAGGGAATGTGATGGCAACATGGTTATTTGAAAAAGCTTACTCAGGGGCAATACTGCTTGATAATGATCGTGTGTTATTGTACGGTCATCAATTAGATGAAATAGACGTCTATACATTATCAACCGGAAAGAAGCTCTATTCCAAAAAAGTACAGCTTGGTACAACGAATGTGTATTATGCTGAAAATAAAAAACAGTTTTTTATTGCGAATAGCAAAACAAATACAGTGACAAGCTTTGATGAGAAGGGCAACGAACTGGCAACACAGAAGCTAGGTAATTATCCTATGTCAATGGCAGCCTATAAAGATAAGCTATATGTGATTAATTATAAAGATACGAAATTATCGGTGTTAAATATAGAAAATCTAAAGGTTGAGCAAGAGTGGCCGATTCAAAAATCATCGCATGGAATAGCCATTCTCGAAGAGACAAATGAACTATGGATAGGTGGTCATGGAGAAGGAAGTAAACCGAATAGCTCTGTTAAAAAATATGATCTTATGACAGGAGTCAAAAAAGGGGAGATCAAAATGCCTTTAATGCCTGTTGGATTAACCAAAACAAAGGATGCTATCCTCGTTGTTAGTCATGGCCATAATAAATTATATGTTGCTGACTTTGATGGGAATGTGAAATGGCAGCAAGAGGTAGGAGCTAATCCATTTGTCGTAAATCAGTTTAAAGATTATATTGTTGTCGCTGGCTATGATGACCATACTTTGTATTTCATAAAAGAAGGTCAGGTGAAAAAAACAGTTGATGTGGGGAAAGGTGCATTTCAACTGTTAGTGAGGGAGGAAAAAATGTGACAACTGTATTAATTGTTGATGATGAGCAAGATATGCGTAATTTAATAGAAATGATGCTCAATAATTCTAAATTTGAGACCTTAACAGCAGCAAGTGGTACCGAAGCCTATGATATTGTTGTACGCGAAAAAATTGATTTAGTTCTACTTGATGTGATGATGCCGCATGAAGATGGCTTTGCGGTTTGTCAAAGTATACGTGCGATGTCGAATATACCAATTATTTTCCTGACAGCACGCGATGCCAATGAGGATAAAGTTAAAGGCCTAACAATTGGAGGAGATGATTATATTGTAAAACCCTTTACAAACGATGAGCTCGTTGCGCGAATTCATGCTGTGTTAAGAAGAAGCGGTACTAATATGGAAGAATTACAGCAAAAATATGTGATGTTTGGACCTATCAAAATAGATGAGACTGCACGTAAGGTATCTGTAGATGGGAAAAGTGTTCCGCTTACGTTAAAGGAATTTGAACTATTACATTTATTTATGAATAACCCTGGAAATGCGTATACAAGGGAACAATTACTAGAACGTATTTGGGATATTGATTATATAGGGGGAACAAGAACCGTTGACACTCATATAAAAACCTTACGTATCAAGCTTGGAAAGGAAGCGGCGGGGCATATTCAAACCGTCTGGGGAGTGGGCTACCGCTTTGATCCTGGCGAATGAAAAAGATTTCAACACGCATTTGGCTATTAATCTTTGCTTTTTTAATTATTACCGTTGTCTTCATGTATGTCCTGACTGATTATTTATATGAACGACTTTATGTAGAAGACACGGAAGAGATGATGGTAGAAGTAGGGACAAAGCTACAAACGATGTATACCGGTAGTAAAGTAACGGATGAATTTATTGCAGATATTGAACATTATACTAATTATTCGAATTTGAATATTTTTGCCGTAAGAAATCCGCGAGAACTAAGTGCCTGTGTGCCGTTTGATATTGATTTCGAAACATTAATTGGTCCAGAAGAGCGACAGCAATTACTTGCAGGTGAATATGTACAAAAAATTGGGTATGAGCCTCGATTTGATAGACAGTTAATTTCTGTAGTACTTCCGCTAGTAGACCAAAATAGGCTTGAAGGGATTATTTATATTTACTTCCCTTTAGCAAAAATTAGTGAGTTAGCGAATAATGAAGTTATTTTTTTATTTGTCAGTGCTTTTATATTTTTGATTGTCATCAGCTATTTAATTTATAAAGGGATCCGTCATATTATGCGACCACTAAGTAATTTGCAAAGAGCTGTTGAGCAAATGTCATACGGAAACTATGGAACACGCGTACCAGTTAAATCGAAAGATGAAATTGGAAGATTATCTAGCACCTTCAATAAAATGGCAGAGGTGATCCAACAAGAGGACGAGGCTCAAAAAACATTTTTAGCAACAGTCTCGCATGAACTAAGGACACCGATTAGCTATGTAAAAGGATATAGTGAAGCGATGCAAAAGGGCATTATTCCAGAAAGTCAAAAAGAGGAAACCATCCAGCTGATTGTACGTGAGGCAAATCGTATGGAACGTTTAACGAATGAATTACTTCAACTTGCTCGTATGGAAAATGAACAAGCAGAAATTACTTTATATCCAATCCCTCTCGCCGAAACATTACGTGAGGTTCAAAAAATATTAACCCATCAGGCAGAGAAGAAGAGCATTGCACTTCATTTAGATGCTGATGATGCATTAATCATCAAAGCTGATGAAGTAAAGCTGAAACAAATTTTTATTAATATTATTGAAAATGCCATTAATTACTCGTATGAGCAGTCAAAGGTTGAAATTACTGCTTTTGAGGACAATGGTAGTGCTCAAATTATCATTAAGGATTATGGCATGGGTATCCCACAAGAAGATTTATCGCATGTAACGGAGCGCTTTTATCGTGTTAACAAAGCGCGGAGCCGAGCAGATGGTGGCAGTGGACTAGGCTTGTCGATTGTTGAACAATTGTTGAAGCAGTTACAGGGCAAGATAGAGATTGAAAGTGAAGTTGAAAAAGGCACAGTTGTAAAAATCACATTACCGTTAATGGAGGAATAAAACATGAAAAAATGGTTATTGGCATTAGTTGCAGTACCTGTATTGTTAGTTGGATGTGGAGAAAAGAAAGAGCAAACAACTTTGAAAGAGCCAGAAGTGCCTCAAATTCCAGAGGTTGAAATTTTAACACCAAAAGAAGTAGCAATCAATGAAACGATTGAACTTGCTGCTCAGGTTGAACAAGGTGGCAAAAAAATTGATGATGCAGTTGTACAATTTGAGGTATGGGAATCAGGTAGACGTGATCAAGGGCAAATGGTTGACGGTAAATTAGAGAAAGATGGCGTTTATAAAGCGACGACTACATTTGACCACGATGGAGTATATTATATGTATGCTCATACGACAGCCAATAATGTTCATAATATGCCGAAGCAACAAATCGTAGCTGGCAGCCCGGATATGACGAAAGTTTTACCAGAGGATGAAAAAGCAAATAACAACAGCATGGATCATAACATGATGGATCACGGTAATGATACTTCTGAGCATAGTGATCATGAAAAAAGTGAAAAAAATCACAATTAAATGCTTGCATTATTTTTAAAATAGGAATATGATAATGACCAGATGACCGAAACGGTTTTCTGGTCATTATCATTTTCGTGTACAAAGGCATGTACATAATAGAACAGGAAAGGATGTTACTAATGGATCGTAGGCAGGAAATTCTTGAAGCAGCTACAAAATCCTTTACATTGTTTGGTTACAAGGCGACAACAATGGAGCAAGTAGCTAAAATTGCGAATGTCGGTAAAGGGACGATTTACACATTCTTTGCGAATAAAGAAATTTTATTTCAAGAGATAGCTATGTCACTTGTACGTGAAATGCAAGCAGAAGCGGATGCAGTGTTGGATGCATCAGCTAGCTTTATGGACAATGCGCACAATGCTTTAATGAAAATGCTACAGTTCCGTGAAAAACATCTTTTATTTGCGAAGTTATTAGAGGAGGAAAAGGAACTACGAACGCCAGTAGTTAAACAAGCATTAGCTCGCATTGAGACTGAAATTTTATCCTACGTTACTGAATTAATTCAAAGACGTATCGTAAAAGGAGAAATTAGAGACTGTGATGCAGAATTAGTAAGCTTTTTGTTGCTAAAGGCGTATCTAGCATTTGTTGTTGATTGGCATGAGCTACATGGCGAAATTATTCCAGAAGAAAAGATACTAAATCTTTTCAAGGAAACAATCTTCCGTGGGCTAATTTTAACTTAATTTAGCTGAGCTAAAAGGTGAATCAATGACAGTCTAGCAGTTTTACCCCCCTGAAAACTTAGTTTTTTTTTTGAATAAAAATGACCGACTTACATTTTCGGTCAAATATTATAGGAGTGAAGAAAACTTATGATTAAAGCTGAGTGGCTGAAAATCTTTAAAACAAGAAAAATGCTTGTTTCAATAATCGCTGTATTATTTATCCCAGTCATGTATGCCGGTATGTTTTTATGGGCATTCTGGGATCCGTATGAAGGCCTTCCGAACTTGCCAGTAGCTGTTGTCAATGAAGATAAGGGCGCTGAAATGGAAGGAGTTAAATTAGATTTAGGGAACGATTTAGTCGATAAGCTTGTCGAGAGTAACGAGTTTAAGTTTATTGACGTTTCCAAAGAAGAAGCTGAAAAAGGCTTACATGGCCGTGATTACTATATGATTCTAGAAATTCCAACAAATTTCTCTGAGCACGCGACTACTTTATTAGATGACAAACCTTCTAAACTAGTTATGAATTATATTCCGAATGAAGGAATGAACTTCCTTGGTGCACAAATTGGTGAAACAGCAATGGACCGTGTACGTGCGGAAGTAAATTCACAAGTTTCAGCAACTTATGCTGAAAAGTTATTTGATTCTATTACAACTCTTGGAGATGGCTTTACAGAGGCTGCTGATGGCTCGAATAAGCTAGATGAAGGTGCTAAAACTTTAGCTGATGGTACAAAGGATTTAAAAGGTTATCTTGAGCAACTAGCATCAAGTACAGTTGAATTATCAAGTGGTGCAGATAAAATTACTAAAGGTGCTGGAGACGCTGCAAAAGGTGCAAATGACTTAACTACTGGCTTAGTAAAATTACAAGACGGTACTGTACAGTTACAAAATGGTGCACAGCAAGCAGCAACAGGAGCAACAACTCTTTCGCAAGGTGTGTCACAATATACACAGGGTGTAGCGCAAGTTCAAACAGGTTTAGCTACGATTAGCGATAAACAAAAACAAATTACTGCAGGCGCAACTTCAATTGCTAATAGTGCAGGTCAATTAAATGGTGCAGCAGGTCAATTAACAGCGGGTTCTGCAAAAGTAGCAGAAGGCATCACTGCTTTATCTAAACAATTAGAAGGCATGATGGGTTCATTGCCTGAAGAACAAGCAGCAGTATTAAAACAAACATTAAATGAGCTACAAGCAGGAAGTACAAGCGTGCATACTGGATTAGGTGCTTTAACTGCTGGTACAAAAGAATTACAAACTGGTGCTAACGGATTAAGTTCTGGTGCATCGCAAATTGCAGCAGGTCAATCACAAGTGTTAGCGGGTGCAAATGCGTTAACATCAAAAAGTGGTGCATTAATCGAAGGAGCAAAAGGTCTTCAAGCTGGTAATGCAACACTTTCTCAAAAATTAGGTGAATTAAATGCTGGTGTTAAGACAGCCGTAACAGGTTCTAAAACATTGGCTTCAGGTTTAAATGAGCTAGCAAGTGGTTCAACAACATTGAATCAAGGTACATCAACACTTGCCTCTAAATCAGGTGAATTAGCAGAAGGTTCTAAAGCGCTTGCTGATGGTTCAACTGAACTTGCAGATGGTACATCAACTTTATCTAGCAAACTAGGTGAAGCAAGTGAAAAAGCAAAAGAAGTTCATGCAAGCAAAGACACATATGATATGGTAGGTAGCCCAGTTGAGGTTGATAAAGAATCTGTAAACCATGTACCTAACTATGGTACAGGTTTCTCACCATACTTTATTTCTCTTGGTTTATTCGTTGGTGCGTTATTAATCTCTATCGTTTTCCCACTTGTGGAACCAGCGATTCGTCCAAAAAATGGAGCAACTTGGTTTGTGAGTAAAGTCTCAGTTTTAGCAATAGTCGGCTTAATTCAAACTATATTAACAGTGGTTATTGTAAAATGGAGCTTAGGCCTTGAAGTAGACAATTTTGGATACTTCTTCCTAACAGCATTATTAACAAGTTATGTTTTCTTAGCTTTAATTCAAATGTTAGTATCTATTTTCGGTGATCCAGGACGCTTCATGGCGATTGTTGTATTAATTTTACAACTTACAACAAGTGCGGGTACATTCCCACTTGAGTTAATCCCATCACCATTACAAGTATTTAATAAACTATTACCAATGACTTATACTGTTTCAGCATTTAAAGCTAGTATTTCAACTGGTGATACATCATACTTAATGCAAAACTACGGAATTCTAGCAGGCTTCCTAGTAGCATTCTTAGCTATTACTTTCGGTTATTTCATGTTACTACACACAAAACGTTACTCAAAAGTAGCCGAAGAAAACTAAAAAAGGAATTTTTACACCCACCGATATTGGTGGGTGTTTTTTTGCGGTTGGATGATTGTCTGGCAAGGGAAGAGATGCTCGGTAGCGGGAAGAACAACTCGGGTAGGTTCGAAAACTAATCAGGTGGCGAGGTAATGTGATCGGGTAGGTTCGAAAACTGATCAGGTACGAGGAAGAACCACTCGGCTTCAATAAAAAAGCTCATATGCAAAAAAAACATACAAAAAACAGCAGCTGATATGAGCGTATCAGCTGCTGTTTTTTAAGTGTAAGAGATTTAATTAAGGGTTCATCAAAATATGATGAAGGGTGTCATTATTAGTACGTGTGGGGCACGTATATGACTATTACAGAATAGGCAAATGCTTATAGGTGGTTACATTTTTCACAAGTGTTGCTGTAGCATTCACTTTGTTCTTCAATTTTTTCACCGCATTCTGTACATTGCTTTGCAGGTAGGTTCTTGAAAAATTCAACTACATTTTCTAACATTGTGGACTCCTCCTTTAAGTTCATCTGTACTATTACTGTTTTGATATTTTATAGTGTATTATAACAGATGCTTTTCGTCAACACAAAATGCCTAATTTACGTTAAAATAAATATGGATATTTTGTGAAGGAGGAAACGTAACTTATGATATTCGTTGATAATAAAGGGATTCATGATCCACGCATTAACCTTGCCATTGAGGAGTATTTATTGAAAACGATGGATGTTGAAAAGGAGCCAGTGCTACTTTTTTACATAAATCAGCCTTCAATCATCATTGGTAAAAATCAAAATACTATCGAAGAGATTAATACAGATTATGTGGAGGACAATGGCATAATCGTTGTACGTCGCCTTTCAGGTGGCGGCGCAGTGTATCATGATTTAGGAAACCTAAACTACAGTTTTATCACTAAAGACGATGGCGACAGCTTTATGAATTATAAAAAGTTCACACAGCCTGTTGTCGATGCACTTGCAAAAATGGGTGTTCATGCGGAGCTTTCAGGCCGCAATGACATTTTAGCGGAAGGACGTAAGGTTTCTGGGAACGCGCAGTTTTCTACAAAGGGCCGTATGTTTAGCCACGGTACGTTAATGTTTGATACAGAAATTGATGCTGTTGTATCTGCATTAAAGGTGAAAAAAGATAAAATTGAATCAAAGGGCATTAAATCGATTCGTTCAAGAGTAGCTAATATTTCTGAGTTCTTAAAGGATAAGATGACAGTCGAAGAATTCCGTCTAGAAATTTTAAAATCCATTTTCGGTGGTGAAGAAAATATTCGCTATTACGAGCTAACAGAGGAAGACTGGGCAAATATCCACAAGCTATCGGCAGAGCGTTATCAAACATGGGAATGGAACTATGGGAAATCACCACGCTTTAATATTCAAAAAACACATCGCTTCCCAACTGGAGGCATTGATATTCGCTTAGAGGTGAATCACGGAATTATCGAAGAAGCACATATTTTTGGTGATTTCTTCGGTGTGGGCGACATGGCAGATGTTGAACAACGATTAGTTGGGACAAACTATGATCGAACTGCAATTGCTAATGCGTTAGCGGATATTGATATACCAACATACTTTGGTGGAATTGCGACAGAAGAGTTTTTACAATTAATTTATTAAGAAAAGCTTAGCTATAAATTGGCAAATGTCCTTATTGAGGGTTCAATATTAAAAGAAGAGGATGACATTTGTTAAACATATGCGATGTTTATATGTTGATTGGAGTGGAGGCTAGGCGACTCCTTGGGGATCAGCGGCTCATCGGACGCCCCCAGGAAGCTCTGCTCTGCGCGAAAGCGAAGCGTCAGCCGGAACGGAAATCAACCTCACTCTTTGATGATAAGCACTACAAATGATTTCTAATAAATAGAATCGTGTTAACTTTTCTACAAAAGGTTCGCTGACAGTTATGTCGGCGGGCCTTTTTTTGATACAATATAAGATAGAAAGGAGTGTTGGTATGGAGAAGCATCGAATATTTATTGTCGAAGATGATGTAAAGATTGCATCATTGCTCGCAGAAACGCTTAGAAAATATCAATACGAAGTTGAAACGATCAAAGAATTTGATCATCTCATTGAAGAATTTACAGCATTTAATCCACACATGGTGTTGCTTGATATAAATTTACCTTCGTACGATGGCTACTATTGGTGTCGCCAACTACGTCAACATACAACGTGTCCAATTATTTTTATTTCCGCTCGTTCTGGGGAAATGGATCAAATTTTTGCGCTAGAAAATGGGGGCGACGATTTCATTACGAAGCCATTTAATTATGAGATTGTGCTGGCTAAAATCCGTAGTCATTTGCGTCGTACATATGGTGAATATGCAACAAGACAAGAAGAACGGACAATTAAACAAGGACAGCTTGTTCTTCATTTAGAAAGAATGGAGCTTCATAAAAATGATTTAGAGATCCCACTTCAGAAAAAAGAATGTATCATTTTAGAACTGTTAATGGGAAATGCTCCAAAAGTAGTGACGCGTGAGCAGCTGTTAGAAGAGCTTTGGGACGATCAGGCATTTGTCGATGAGAATACGTTGAACGTCAATATGACACGAGTGCGCAAAAAGCTAGCTGATTATCAAATTATGTCTTCTATAGAAACGGTACGTGGAGCGGGTTATCGCTTTATTTTAAGTGCGGGTGAGTTATAGTGGGCTGGAAATTATTTTTGCGTGATTACGCATCGTTCATTGTATTCCAATTCTTATTAGTCGGTTTTATTATGGTCTTATATTGGCTGGACGGCTTTCGAAATGTTGATACTGCTATTTACTCCTTCTGTATTAGTTTAGTGTTGTTGGCCTCGTTTTTACTTATCCGTTATTTAATGCGTCAACGTTATTTGATAAAAATATCGCAGCTTCCTAAAACAATGGAGGATGTGTTACAAAAAAATGCTAAAACACCTGAGGCGATACAGGCTGAAAAATATATGCATGAACTATATCGACTATATAAGCATGAACTTCAATCGTTATATGCAGGCCAAAAACGACATGATCAGTTTATGAATCAATGGGTGCATCAGATGAAAACACCAATTGCTGTTATTGAGCTTTTATTACAGGATGAGCGTCCTCTCGATAAAAAGAATGTACAGGAGGAAATTGATCGCTTGCGTAGAGGCTTAGATATGGTGTTGGTGAATGCCCGATTAGAAAATTTTGAAGATGATATGCAAGTAGAACAGGTTGCTTTAAAAACGATCGTTACGGCAACTGTAAATGAAAATAAACGTTTATTTATTACGAAGCGTGTCTTCCCAGAAATTCATATAGAGGATGATATTATCGTAGCAAGTGATTCAAAATGGCTTCACTTTATTATCGGACAATTCGTTACTAATGCGGTTAAATATACGTTTGAGGCAAATAAAAAAATAGTGATATCTGCCATTAAAAAAGATGACCACGTACAATTAGCCATTTGTGATGAAGGTATTGGTATTCCTACTTCTGATCTTTCTCGTGTCACTAAAGCCTTCTTTACTGGTGAGAATGGGCGTAAAACTGGGGAATCCACAGGGATGGGCTTATATTTAGCGAAAGAAATCTGTGGAAAACTCGGTCACGAATTAAACATTACATCAGAGGTAGAGAAAGGAACAATTGTTACAGTGACATTTACGAATTAGGGGGATCGGAAATGATAGAGGTATGTTTAGCAGAGTGGATTTTAAATGTAGAGACTGAGAAAACAGAGGCATTATACGAATCACATAACGAAGTTTGTGAGTGTTTATCCTGCAAAAATTTCCGTAAGGCTAGTCTTTTTCTTAATGAAGAAGTAATGCATTTTTCGAATAAGCTTGGGCTAGACTTATATAAACCAACTTTACTTAATGCTTTTCCTGTAGAAGGGGAACAAGTGATGTACAGTGGACATTATACGATTTGTGGAGAAGTAATTGAAGGTGAAATGGATGCCTGGGATACAATTGTTGGTTCGCATTGCTTTAGTCTAGTGGAGGAGGATGGTAATGAGTCAGCTGAATTTTTAACGGGGCCGCATTTTCAAATTGGCTTTGAAGTAGTATTGCAGTGGCTTTTACCAGAATCTATGGAATTAATGAAGAAATAAGGTGAACAAGATATGCCTATTTTGCAAATAAAAGACGTGACGAAGGTCTATGAAGGAAAAGTAACCCATCGTGCGTTAAATCAACTAAGCTTTGAGGTGGAGGAAGGCGAGTTTTTAGCAGTCATGGGTCCATCAGGAAGTGGAAAAACAACATTATTAAATATTATTTCTACGATTGATGAACCTACGAGTGGAGAAATCATTTTAGATGGCATGAACCCTCATATGCTGAAAGCAACTGAGTTAGCCTACTTTAGAAGAAGACAGCTTGGTTTTATTTTTCAGGATTTTAATCTTTTGCATATGTTAACAGTGGAAGAGAATATTGTGCTGCCATTGACATTAGACCAGCAGCCATTAGAAGTGATGGAGGAGCGTCTTGCAAGCATTGTGGAAAAGCTCGATTTAACGTCATTCTTGCATAAACGCCCAAATGAAATATCAGGTGGACAAGCACAAAGAACAGCCATTGGTCGGGCACTTATCCATAATCCAAGTCTCATTTTAGCAGATGAGCCGACCGGAAATTTGGATTCGAATTCTTCGCGTGATGTACTTGAACTTTTAACAAATATCAATCAGGAAAGACGAACAACGATTGTCATGGTAACACATGATCCAATTGCAGCTAGCTACTGTGATCGTGTGTTATTTATTAAAGATGGAGAATTTTTCAATGAAATTTACAAAGATGACCGTCGTCAAATGTTTTTCCAGCGAATATTAAATGTGTTGAGCTTACTAGGAGGAGGACAAGTAGGTGACCTTTCGACAATTCGCTTACCGTAATGTCGTACGGAATAGCCGTATATACGGTGCCTTTTTCATGGCAAGTTTTTTTTCTGTGGCTGTGTTTTTTATCTATTCAATGCTCATGTTTCATCCGGATATTGAACAAGGGATTTTAGGAGAGGCATCGTTAATTGGGATGGTTGGTGCAGAAATCGTACTCGTCCTTTTCACATTATTCTTTTTATATTATTCGATGAGTGCCTTTTTAGAGGCTAGATCACATGAGTTTGCTATTTTATTACATTTAGGAATGGAAAAACGCCAGATGAATAAGCTTGTCTTTTTGGAGACAATGATTATTGGATCTGGCTCTATTATGGTTGGGATTATATTTGGTTTCTCATTTTCGAAATTCTTTTTCATGATAGTCCGAGAAATTTTACATTTAGATAATTTACCCTTATATGTTTCATGGCAGCCATTTTTACTGACAATTGGTGTCTTTACAAGTGCCTTTGTGGTTATTTCTTTTATTAGTGTGTATTTTACACGTGAAAGAAAATTGCGTGATCTCCTTATGGGAAGTGAGTATTTAAATAGTGTTTCAACCTATTCTAAAACCCGCGCAGTATTTGGTATTGCCTCTATTTTATCAGCATACTTACTAGCATTTATCGTACCGAAAACATCTTTCATTGGTTTAACATTATTAATTCCGTTTTTAGCGACCTTTGGAACGTATTATTTTTTCAGTGATTCTTTACCTTGCTTTTTAGATAAAGCACGGGGGAAACGAAAATTTCATTGGCAACGCTATCGCCTTCTGTCGTTAGCTGAGCAAAGTCATATTATGATGGACAATGTGAAAATGTTTTTTGTAGTCACGATGGTGTCAACAATGGCCTTTTTATCGGTCGGTGTTTTAGCAACGATGTCATCATATACAATACAATATGATCGTTTAAATCCACTAGGGCTTGTCTATAAGGGAGACGTCGACAATCCATATGAGAGAAATCATATCGCCTCTTTACGAATGGAATTAGAGGAAAAGGGCTTGTCCTATCATTTATCTCGCTTTGTTGTGATCAAGCAAACCTCTTCATATACGCACAATGAGGTTGAGGTTTTTAGGGAATCAGACATGAATGTATTGCTTTCTTCCTATAGTTACCCATTACTTGATATGGCTTCAGGAGAGGCAGTGTTTATTCCATATTCGGAAGAGTCCCTAAAAAAACTAAAAAATAAAGTTGTTCATACAGTATTAGAGGAAAATTCTATCCCGATCACCATTGATAGCGTATATCCTAAAATAGTATTCCCAGGGTCAATCGTTAGTGTAAATTCTATAGTGATTAGCGATGAGGATTTTGTAAAGCTCATAAAGCCGATTACCGATAAAAACGTTGAGCAGCCAATCTATCATTTATTTACCTTCTATATCCCTCAGTGGATGGAAACGAAAGATATCGGCAAGGACATAGAAGAGTTAAAAGCATCTCAATATTTTTATAAGAAGAATAGATTTAGCCCATTTTTCTTTGAAAATGCAGGATTAAATTATTCTTATATATTAGCTACTTATTCTTTATTCACATTAGTAGGGGTCTTAGTAGCAACAGTCTTTTTATTAGCAGCAGGTAGCTTCGTTTACTTTAAACTGCATACTTCTCTTGAAAGAGAAAAGCGTAAATTTGATGTCTTAAAGCGAATGGGCTTAACAGATACGGAGCTCAAAAAGCTTGTGAATCGTCATTTATTCCCACAATTTTTCTTGCCATGGGGTGTTGCAATGATGCATAGCCTCTTTGCTTTTCTGATGGTTCAAGGTATTTTAAAGGATATTGCTAATATTTCCATTGTAAAAGAAGTTGTCTTATCTTTTAGCTTTTTTGTTTTAATACAAGTAGTCTATTTTTACTTGATTCGTTGGCGATACATCTCGCATATTCGTTCGTAAACAAGACGTACGAGAGAGAAAAAAATGAATTATTTGACGTAATTTACGACATGAAATAAAAAGTCTCGTTGTCTTTTAGATATATTTCTTATATAATATTACTGAATAATGATTCATTTTATACGATAAAGGGGATGGTGTAATTGAATTTAGTTTCAAGTGTTCGTCAACAAGCATTAGAGCAACCGGAAAAAATTGCGTATCATTTTATGGGGAAAGATACAACGTACGGTGAGTTTGAACACACAGTTGGTCGCTTTGCAAAGGGGTTACAAGATTTAGGGGTAGAAAAAGGGGACCATGTGGCGTTTTTACTCGGCAATACACCACATTATTTAATTGCGTTATATGCAACAATGCGTTTAGGGGCAACGGCAATTCCGATTAATCCAATCTATACACCGGATGAAATTTCGTATATTTTGCATAATGGTGATGTAAAAGCTGTTATTGCACTTGATGCACTTTTTCCGTTAGTAGAAATGGGTGTACATGCATTTCCAAAAGTAAAAACATTTGTTGTTTGTGAAACAACAGAGGATGTTGCTGAAAAAGTAACGACTTTATCCGATGAGGCAAAGGCGAAAATTCATTTATTTTCACAAGTAATTGCTAGTGCATCGGACTCTTGCCAACCAGTAGAAGTAGCTGACGATGATAATGCAATTATTTTATATACTTCAGGAACGACAGGTACTCCAAAGGGTGCAATGCTGACTCATAAAAATATCTATTCAAATGCACGAGATGTAGCACATTATTTAGGCTATAAAGCAGATGATCGTATTATTGCTACGTTACCAGTTTTCCATGTATTTGCGTTAACTGTCGTAGCCAATGCGCCTTTATTGAGTGGAGCAACGGTTTTGCTTGTACCACGTTTTAGTCCAACTGAAATCTTTAAATTAACGAAGGAACAAAAGGCAACAGTCTTCGCGGGTGTGCCAACTATGTATAACTTCTTGTATCAATTACCTGAAAGCAATCCTGAAGATTTCTCAACAATACGTTTAGCGATTTCAGGTGGCGCGTCTTTACCTGTAGCACTATTACATAATTTCGAGAAGAAATTTAATGTGCGTGTTTCAGAGGGCTTTGGCTTATCAGAAGCATCACCAGTAACGTGCTTTAACCCATTGGATCGTGAGCGTAAGGCAGGTTCTATTGGGACATCCATTTCCAATGTTGAAAATAAGGTGGTGGATGTTAATGGTCAAGAAGTGCCGGTTGGCGAAGTAGGGGAGCTAATTGTACGAGGGCCTAACGTTATGAAGGGCTATTATAAATTACCTGAAGAAACAGCGATGGCTATACGTGATGGCTGGTTATACACAGGGGATTTAGCTAAAGTTGACGAAGAAGGGTACTTCTACATCGTTGACCGTAAAAAAGATATGATTATTGTAGGCGGATTTAATGTATACCCAAGAGAGGTTGAAGAAGTACTGTTTGCACATAATAATATCGTTGAAGCGGCAGTTGTAGGTTTCCCAGACCCTAACTTAGGTGAGGCAGTTCATGCATATGTTGTCTTAAAAGATGCAGATGCAACTTCAACAGAAGATCTTCTCGCATACTGTGCAGAACATATGGTGAAATACAAGGTTCCTAAAGTAATTGAGATTCTGGATGAATTACCGAAAAATACGACAGGGAAAATTTTGCGTCGTTCATTAAAAGAAAAAGTATAAGCCAAAAAGCTACTATTGAAAATAGTAGCTTTTTTTATCCCGCATAAATGAACAGTAGATTCACATTTCAAGATTTAAGAGAAGCAATGAATATTAGTTGGAGATCCACTGCCAGTAAAAGCTCGGTTGGTTCGAGGCAACAACTGTTTTCTATGTGGAAGCGAAGCGACAGGGTGTTAGGCCAAACGTTTTCATAGAATGTGAGATTTTTGCTTGTGTTCCTTTAGTGAGGGACGATGAACACCTACGGATTGAATTTTCACTTTAGGTCAATATTACAGTTCATCACCAAGTGGATGACTTTTGTTAAAACGTCTACTATGTAAATAAGTTGAACTTCGTTACGACTGGGCGACTCCTTGGGGATTAGCAATAGAGGAACGAAGGCTAAAACCATCACATCCTGTGATAACGCCTTCGTGACCAACATCCTGTTGCCCCAAGCGGCTCATCGGACGCCCCCAGGAAGCTCTGCTCTGTGCGAAAGCGAAGCGTCAGCAACAAATGTTTTATCTGCGCGAAAGCGAAGCGTCAGCGACAATTGTTTTATCTGTGCGAAAGCGTAGCGACAGCAACAACAAAGCGCCCAGTCGGAACGGAAATCAACCACACGTTTTGGTGATGATTCAATATTACAGCAATGTAAAAAAGTATGGCCACTTATTTAAATAGTTGAGTGTGTATGTCTGTAAGTGATAAAATCAAACTTGTGAAATCTACATACTTTTTAAAGGCTTGTCATATAGTGAGGGAGAAGTAACACTATAGACAGTAAACAAGAATGGAACCCTTTTTAGACTAGCTTCGTCAAAGCCTTTAGAAAATTAAATTGAAAGAGAGCATACGGAAAAATGATAGAACTCATCAAGGAGTTAATTAGTTTTATTATGCATATTGATGTGCATTTAGAGGAGATCATTCGTGAGTTTGGTAATTTGAGTTATTTCGTTCTATTTGCAATTGTTTTTGTTGAAACAGGTGTCGTAATTTTCCCATTCCTACCAGGCGATTCATTGCTTTTTGCAAGTGGTACATTGGCAGCAGCAATGGGCGCGTTTAACATGTGGATATTAATTCCTGTGTTTTTAGCAGCTGCAATTTTAGGGGATACGATGAACTATCATATTGGTCATAAAGTAGGGACATCCATTCCACCAAAGAGCTTCCTTGGTAGAGTCGTTAAAAAAGAACGTATGGAAGCAGCAGAAAAGTTCTTTAATAAACACGGTGGAAAAACGATTGTCATCGCACGTTTTATGCCTTTCATCCGTACATTCATACCCTTTGTTGCAGGGGCTAGTAAGATGAAGTATAGCTATTTCATTATGTATAATGTTGTAGGTGCGGTGTTATGGGTACTCAGCTGTACATTCCTAGGTTATTTCTTTGGTAATATTCCAATTATTAAAAATAACTTCTCAACGGTTCTTATATTAATTATCTTGATTTCAGTTGTACCGGCTGTTATTGGTGCTATTAAATCAAAAACAAGTAGAAAATAAAAAAGGACAGTCTAAAAGTGATAAAAAATCACTGAGGACTGTCCTTGTTTTTTTGCTATCTAAAAAAGACCTTGGGAATCTTCCAAAACTGTACTTCTTGGAATGTCGATAACGATGACATTTGAATAGGAATAGTTCATTGCGTGTTGTTCACGTTCTATCTCACGATTCATATCTAAAATACCTAATGTTGCATTTATACGAAAATAACTTACTTGTTGTCTAGAAAGAGATTCAATAAATAATTGGTTTTCCGCCACGTATACGTTAGGTAACGGTACTTCGTCATCAAGATCAATACCTTCTATAATGACAGGGAATTGATAATAGGTAACAAGAGCTTTTCCAGATTCGATATTGTCATTATAACGCACTCGAATATTAATGTTTGAACCACTGTCACCTTCATTTATAACAACAGGTAATGTATCTCCTTCATATCTTAGCTCCCACGTTTTCTTTTTGTACTCCTCTGATAAATAAGAAGAATCGTCTTCTTGATCGTACTTTTGTATTTGATCTAATTTTTTCTCAAGTTGTTTAATTTCAGAAGGAGAAAGTATTGGTATTTTTGATTCTGAAAAAAAGCTAATATAAATGAAGGCAGTAAGTCCAAGTACGGTATAGCTAGTAATGCCAATTATAATACGCTTAGGGGTCCAAATATTTTTAGCTTTTTTCATTAATTTACTCAGTAGTAGAAAAATAGCAATTACAAGTAGTATTGTAGTAAAAAAGAATAGTGTAGTCGCCGTCATTTGCGAGTCACCTCCGATTTATCAGCAATCCAAATAGTGAGGCTAAAGCATAGTAGAGCCATAAGCAAATTAAGAACACTAATCATAAGATTGGATAACATTATTAATGACCTAAGATTTATAGACTCTGGTGACATAAAAAATAATATAAAGCCAAGCAGCATAAAAGTAGATACAAATATTTTGAACACTGCTGGCCCCTTGAAGCTGGTACCTAATAGTAAGCCGATTGCGCCAAATAAACAGAGGCTACTGAAACATAGTAGTAATATTGATGGTGAAATAAATAGATTTTCTATTACAAAAGATTTTTTTTCCACTAATAAAACTCCGAATACTTGTAAATAGTAAGTCGAAATCATAATGATGACCGCAATAAAACTGTAAATAATCATGACAAATATATTGGCAATGGCACTAGATGTTCGACTAGAAATAACGGATAAGTCATCAATACGATACGCTTTTGTCGTAAAGAGATGTGCTACAATAAATGCCCAAATTGCTGTAACAATAAGAAAGATATCGAGTGAGTAAATAGAGAACTGAACATTTAAGTTTCCTCCTCCGTGACCAGAAGACCCACTCCCTGAGCTAGATGTTAAAATTCCAATAATGATTTGTACAATAAATAAGGAACTAAGGGCAGAAATATATAATTTTGCTTTCCATTTCACCTGTTTTTTTACAATTGTTTTTAATGAAATATTAGTCAAAGATTGCATCAATATCACTTCCTTTTCCACTTGTTAAATATTTACACACTTCACTTGCGGTAAGGGATGATACCGTGATGCCTTTTGTCCGAAGTATTTCTTCTGAGACGAATAGTTTACTAGCATCTACTATTGCTGAGGTCATCCCTGCCACAATCTTTTGAGCGTAAACTTCCGTTTCAGAGAGCAGATCCGCAAGTGCATCACTTGGCCCGCTAAGTGATATAAGCTGTTCTTTAAATTCATCCATTGGCGCGTGGGCAATGACAGAACCATCATCTATTAATAAAATTTCTTCTAAAATAGATTCCATCTCTTGCAAATGGTGACTAGTAATTAAAAATGTCCGTGGAAAGGCAAGGTATTCCTTTAAAATCGCTCTGTAAAAATCTGTTCGAATCACTTCGTCCATGCCATTCATCGGTTCATCTAAAATGGTAATTGCACAGCGACTTACTAATCCGTAAACAAGGTTAAAGGTTGCTAATTGACCCTTAGATAGTTGTTGATGCTTTGCTGTGAGATCTATCCCTGCATAATCGAGCATGCGATAAGCTAACTCATTTTGCCAATTAGGATAAAAATCAGCCCCCATCTTCAGAATATCTTCGAGCGATAAGTAATCAGAGAAACTTAAACGATCATCGATAAAAATCATATTGGCAGCAGTTCGAATATTATTAAAGGGATTTTCATTAAACACTTTGCATGATCCAGTTGTAGGCTTTATATAGCCTGCAAAAATATTAAGTAATGTCGACTTACCAGCACCGTTACGACCAATAATACCGATAATTTTCTCTGCATCAATAGCGCAGGTTACGCGCTGTAGTGCATGATGACGTCCAAAGCTTTTAGATAACTCCTCACATTGAATAATATTCATTCCAATCCCTCCTGTGTTTTTCTTATAAGCACTAGCAATTCTTCATCAGATACATGTAAACGTTTTGCCTCTAATACGATCTCTTGTGCCATTTTCGTTAATGTTTCGTTTCGACGTTTCATCAAAATTCGTTCTTTTGCATCCGTAGCGACAAACATACCTAACCCCCGTTTTTTATATAAAAGTTGCTCTTCAAGTAAAATTGTCAACCCTTTACCGGCTGTAGCAGGATTTATATTGAATAATTCAGCTAACTGATATTGTGAATAGACCTTCTCGTCTGTCTGTAATCGATCGGCAATGATCTCGTGCTGTAGCCATTCAGCAATTTGAATATAAATCGGTGCTGTACCATCTAGATGAACGTGCATCGAAAAACCCCCTCTCATTCCTATGTAACATAGTGCGTTAGTGTTGTAATGTACTATAAATCGAAAATTGGTAAATGTCAATATTAAAAGAGAATATCTTACAAAAATGCTAAGGGAATATTGGAGAAAGGAATAAGTGAGTTTGAAAAAGATATGCCGGAAAAAAGGAATAATATTTTATATGAGTAATTTGGAGTTTTGGTAACGATTTTTTGGAGCTCATCGTCGAAGTTGGGGATGACATATAATGATGATAAGTTGATTGGAGTAAGACAAGGCGACTTCTTGGGGATAGCGTCATTTTGGCTCATCGGACATATTCAGCTGGAACGAAAATCCACCACGCTATGTGGAGATTTCCTTTATTGTAATAATGTTAATTATTGTTAGTCGAATTTTAGACAGTTACTTGAATGATAAGCAGATAGTACTGAAAAATGCTATAATAATGTTACTAAAAAATGGAGAAATGGGGGACAGCGAAATGGAAGTATTTATCGGCAGACAGCCAATTTTTAACCTTCAGGAACAAATCGTTGCATATGAATTATTATATCGCAGCAAAAACGTGAATGCTTTTCCGATGGTCGATTCAGATGCTGCCACAATTGATGTACTAGTAAACTCATTTCTTTTAATTGGCATTGAAGAGGTAGCAAAAGGAAAACCTAGTTTTGTTAATTTTACAGAAAACTTGCTAATGAGTCCTTTAAATGAATACATAAATCCATCGCAAGTTGTTATTGAGATTTTAGAGGATGTCCCTATCACACCTCAGTTAGTCGAGAAAGTCATTGAGCTGAAATCATATGGATTTAAAATGGCATTAGATGATTTTATTTTAGATGATAAGGTACAAGTTTATGATGAGTTATTTCCTAATATCGATTATATAAAAGTTGACTTTTTATTGTCACCATTACTTGAGCGAATGGAAATTGAAAATAAAGTGAAAGAAAATTTCCCTCACATAAAATTGCTTGCTGAGAAGGTTGAGACACGTAATCAATTTGAAGTGGCGAAGAATTCTGGCTATGAATTGTTTCAAGGCTATTTTTTTGAACAACCTCAAATAATTTCAGCAACCGATATACCTGCTAATGCGATTCAATATTTATATATTATTACGCTGTTAAAAGAAGAGGAACCTAATATACAGTTATTAGCAGATAATATTGAGCGTGATATTTCATTAACGTATAAATTATTGCATATGGTGAATAATTCAGAGATGCGTTCTAAATCCAAGGTTCGTTCGATAAAACAAGCGATTATATTACTCGGAGTTCCAAATTTACGAAAGTGGATTTATTTATTGGCGATGCGAGAAATTGATAGGAATGCTGATAATGATATTTTTAAAGAAGTCATGCGTACATCTTTATTTAGAGCAAAAGTTTGTGAGAAATTAGCCAAGCTTTCCTATAAGAAAAACTTCTCTGAATATTTTTTAGTTGGAATGTTTTCATTAATAGACACTATGTTGCAAAGACCGCTGAATGTTATTTTACAGCAGCTACCTTTTTCAGAAGACATTATAGCAACGCTTTTAGGTAATCGAACTGAAATGACACCTTATCTGGAATTCAGTATTGCGTTAGGCAAGTTAGATTGGTCTACGTTAGAAAAATTAGCTCCTCAGCTCAATATTGATTTAGCCAATATTGATCTTTTATACAATGAAGCCATGGAGTGGGCAGAAAAATCTTTATAAAAACAAAGATTAATTCGAAAATCTGTTCTTGTAAAAAAAGGTCCTGTAGTGGAATTTGCAGTTAAGTATATATTTTAGTGAAAAGTCGAAAATAAGTTATCTTAAAATTCTTTTTAAGGTAGCTTATTTTTTTATTAAATTAATAAGCTTGCCATTAATATAGTTGATTGGAGTGGAGACTGGGCGACTCCTAGGGGATCAGCAATAGAGGAACGAAGGCTAAAAGCATCACGTCCTGTGATAACGCCTTCGTGACTAACATCGTGTTAGCCCGACGCCCCCAGGAAGCTTTGCTCAGTGCGAAAGCGAAGCGTCAGCAACAACAAAGCGCCCAGTCGGAACGGAGATCAACCACACGCTATGGTGATGAACTAAATTATAAAAATACATATTCCCTTCATCAAGACGAAGTTCTCAATGCGAAAACTATTTGCTATAATCATTCCGTATTTAAAAAATTCTGATAGTTGAAGCGGGCGTGGGGGAAATGAATCAAATTCATGATGTAAGGGAAAGCATTGTGGAATATGTGTACGTCATAGTTGGAGCGGCAATTATTGCCATTGGCTTTAATGTATTTTTACTGCCAAATCAAGTAGCTTCTGGCGGAGTAAGTGGGATTAGTACAATTTTACACGGTTTATTTGGATGGAATCCTGGTTTTATACAATATGCATTTAATATTCCATTATTTATAGCAGGTATATTATTACTTGGAAAAAAGTTTGGAATAAAATCGTTTATTGGAACAGTGACATTACCGTTCATTGTATTACGAACGAACAGTTGGGGGCCTTGGACAGATAATCCTTTACTCGGTGCACTATTTGGGGGGATTGTGGTTGGTTCAGGAATAGGACTAGTTTTTAAGGGGAATGCTTCTACTGGTGGCACTGATTTACTAGCGCAAATTATTACGAAGTATACCGGAATAACGCTTGGTACAAGTGTACTTTTAATTGATGGGATTATCGCCATTAGTGCAGCAATTGTTTTTGACTTAGAGAAAGGTTTGTATGCCCTGATTGGACTTTATGTCACGACGAAAACGATTGATATTATTCAGCTCGGCTTTAGTCAGTCTAAAATGGTTTACATTATTACGATGAAACAAGATGAGGTACGTGATGCCATTTATGCCGAGATCAATCGAGGCGTAACAAAGTTGCCTGCAATAGGTGGCTATACAGGGGAAGAGCGACCAGTTCTGATGGTTGTTGTTTACCAAACAGAATTCACAAAGCTGAAACAACTCATTAAAAACGTTGACCCATCAGCGTTTGTGATCGTTTCTAATGCGTATGAGGTGTTAGGAGAAGGTTTCAAACGTGCATAATTTTGGTATAATGTCGGGGAAAGATACTTATTTACTTTGAGGAGGGGCCCTAATGAAAAAGGCAATGTTAACATTAGCGATTGGTTCAGCAATTTTCTTAGCTGCTTGTGGTGGAGGTAAAACGGCAACAAATGAAGGTACAAAAACAACTACTCCAAATGGCGAAACAATTGCTATGAAATCTTGTATTTCTTGCCATGGCGGTGAGCTACAAGGCCAAGGAAATGCACCAAAAATTAGTGATATAGGCTCTCGTTTAACAGAGGCGGAAATTTTAGATGTTATTAAAAATGGTAAAAATGGAATGCCTCCAAATGTTGTTAAAGGCGCAGATGCAGAAGCCGTTGCTAAATGGTTGGCAACTCAAAAATAAAACGATCATGAAACTAGCGGGCTGGAGAACCGCTAGTTTTTTATATTTTGCAGAATTTTTTAGTCAGATAGACAGAGTGTAAATATATTTCTTTTATACTTAGACATGCTAAAATAAAGTGAAACTGCAATCAGTAAAACTGATTGCTAGTTGAACCAATCGGGTGTTTACAGCCAGTTAAATGTCACGACTAGTGGGAATTTTACTGACTGTTAACGCGGATAAACATATTCAATTCCTTTGAATGGAGGCTATTAAACATTGGTCGTAGTATTAACAAGAGACGTTATGGAGAAATTTAAGTTAGAACTATTAGCTGGTGAGGAAGGAATAGGAAGAACGATTGTTACTAGTGATATTTCAAGACCTGGGCTCGAGATGGCGGGCTATTTTACGCATTATCCTGCAAATCGAGTACAATTGCTTGGAAAAACAGAACTTTCATTTTTTGAAATGCTACCTGCAAATGTGAAACTGGAGCGCATGCGTCTACTATGTTCGCAAGATACTCCAGCTATTATTATTTCCCGGGATTTAGAGGTGCCGAGGGAACTTATACAGGCGTCCAATGAAAAACATGTACCTGTATTTAAAACACACATGACAACAACGAAATTTTCGAGTAGACTAACAAACTATTTAGAAGGTCGCTTAGCACCGATGACTGCTGCACATGGAGTTTTAGTTGATATATACGGCATCGGTGTACTCATTATCGGAAAAAGTGGTGTAGGTAAAAGTGAAACAGCCCTTGAGCTTGTCAAGAAGGGGCACCGTTTAGTGGCTGATGATTGTGTAGAGATCCGTCAGGAGTCAGAGAATTTTTTAATTGGAAGTCCACCACCACTTTTAGAACATTTACTCGAAATTCGAGGCATTGGTATTATCGATATTATGACCCTCTTTGGAGCAAGTGCGGTACGTCCATATAAACGTATTACATTAGTTATCGAATTGGAAATATGGGATCCAGAAAAAGTATATGATCGTCTAGGTTTAGAGGAAGAGAAAATGAAAATCATAGATACGGAATTAACGAAGTTAACGATTCCTGTTAGACCTGGACGAAATGTGTCAGTAATTATTGAAGTAGCGGCAATGAATTATCGTTTGAAAAAGATGGGTGTTAATGCAGCCGAAGAGTTTTCTAGACGATTAGACGAGGTCATCTCATCAGCGGATGAATTAGATGATTAATTGTTCATTAATAGGATACAATAGCCTATATAAAAGATGAGAGGAGTTTAAGATGGATTTATTATTACTAGAGATTAATCCGATTGCTTTCCATTTAGGACCTATCCCTGTTCGTTGGTATGGGCTACTGATTGTATCGGGTATTATATTAGCTTATATTGTAGGACAAAGAGAAGCAGTTAAGAGAGGCCTACCGGAGGATTTTCTTGCGGATCTATTACTATGGGCTGTTCCTATATCCATCATATGCGCACGTATTTACTATGTAACGATGCGTTGGGATTATTATAGTGAAAACCCGGGGAAGATGATTGAAATTTGGAATGGTGGTATCGCTATTCACGGTGCACTTATTGGGGCATTTTTGACAGGTTACATATTTACTCGTAGAAGAAATATAAGCTTTTTACAAGTAGCAGATATTGCGGCACCGAGTATATTAATTGGACAAATCATTGGACGTTGGGGAAATTTTATGAACCAGGAGGCTTATGGTGGTCCAGTATCACATGAATTTTTAGAAAATCTAATGCTACCAGATTGGATTATTAATCAAATGTATATTGAAGAATTAGGAACATATGTACATCCTACTTTTTTATATGAATCCGTCTGGAACTTTATTGGGCTAATTATTTTACTAGTATTACGCAAAGTAAATTTAAATCGTGGAGAAATATTCTTCAGCTATTTAGTTTGGTATTCAATCGGTCGCTTCTATATAGAAGGCATGCGTACAGATAGCCTGTATTTAGTAGGGGATTTGCGCTCGGCTCAGGTTGTTTCAATAATAGGCATTGTAGTGGGTCTTGGTGCGATTATTTTCCGACGCATAAAAGTAAAACCCGCAGTGAAATATTTAGATAGCAAATAGGGGGTTCGGAAAGTGGCTATAAAGGCATTACTATTTGATTTTGATGGTACATTACTCAATACAAATGATTTAATCATTCAAACATTTATGCATGTTTTAAATGAGCAATTTCCCGGGCAATATTCGCCAAAAGATTGCTTGAAATTCCTTGGACCGTCCTTAAAACAGACATTTAGTGACATTGCTCCTGGTGAAGAGGAAGCGATGATTGCAAAATATCGTGAATATAATGAAGTGCACCACGATGAACTTGTCAGTCAATATCCTGATGTGGTATCAACTTTAGAGCAATTAAAGGATATGGGTATTAAATTAGCGATTGTGTCTACAAAGCGTAATGGGATGATTGACCGTGGCCTATCTGTACTAGGAGCAAGTCATTTATTTGATACCCGTATTGGCACGGATGATGTGAAAAATGTAAAGCCTGATCCAGAGCCTGTTTTGCTTGCGCTTGAACGCCTTGGAGTAAACAAGGAAGAGGCTATTATGATTGGTGACAATTCCCACGATATTGAGGCAGGGCACAACGCTGGAGTTAGAGCGGCCGGTGTCGCATGGGCATTTAAAGGTGAGGAATACTTACAACAATTCAAACCGGAATATATGTTGCATCATATGACGGATTTATTTGAAATTGTGAAAGTGGGGTAAGTAAATGGCACGTAAAACAGAACGCTACCGTGTCGAAGGAGCAAACTCGCTTTGGAATATTTATGATACGGTGTCCTTTTGGAAGGTGATGAAGTGTTTCATTGTCATTCAAATTGGACGCTTCACACCATTTTTACGTGTGAAAAACTGGTTGTATAGAACTTTTTTAAAAATGGAGATTGGTGAACAAACTTCCATAGCTTTAATGGTCATGCCAGATACAATGTTTCCAGAACGTATTCACATCGGTGACAATACCGTGATAGGCTTTAGTACGACTATTTTGGCGCATGAATATTTAATAGAGGAATATCGTCTGGGGGATGTTCATATTGGCAATGAAGTAATGGTTGGTGCTAATTCAACGATACTTCCAGGTGTAACAATAGGTGACGGTGCGATTGTGTCAGCTGCAACCCTTGTACATAAGGATGTGCCAGCTGGCTGTTTAGCAGGCGGTAATCCTATGCAAATTATTTATACAGCTGAACAAATGGCAGAGCGCAAACGCAATGAAGTAGTGGAATGGTGCACGCCGAAAAAATAATAATACCTACACTGTGCATGCTTTACTGTGCACAGTGTTTTTTTGTTGATAACAATTGTAAAAAATTAAAGTATGACTCTCCGGCAAAACGAGGGGTTGACATGACATACGTTTTAACAAAATGTCATCCAACTTTTTAGTTTTATCTACTAACTTTCACGATTTATCACCCAACTTCTGAAGTTTATCTACTAACTTTCACGATTTATCACCCAACTTCTGAAGTTTATCTACTAACTTTCACGATTTATCACCTAACTTCTGAATTTTATCGACATCCACCTTCCAAAGAGTAAAAAAGATTCACACAGTTTTTGTCTAAGATTTACTAGTTTAAGGAGGAAAAAGCTTACTCTGTTGAATAAAGTTTAAATTATTTTATTTTTAAGTATAATTAACAGAATAATAAGTATTGAAATTGTTCAATAATTTAGAGGAGATCGCATTGACTAGCAAGAAGAAATAAGTTAGAATTCTTTCATAATCTAATTCTCTAATACTCTAGTGAGTTAAAGTGAAACGTGAGGAAGTGTCAAAATGTCGTCGATTAAAATGTTTGAGAAACCACTTGGAATGCGCGATACATTTCCGCAAATATTTGAAAAGGTAGAGACTGTTAGAAATACCGGACGAGATTTTTTATGCAGAAGAGGCTATGAATTTATTAAAACGCCTGCAGTAGAGTATTTTGATACAGTCGGTAAAGCATCTGCAATAGCCGATGCGCATTTATTTAAATTAGTAGATAGCCAGGGCAACACGTTAGTATTACGACCTGATATGACAACACCAATTGCACGTGTAGCGACGTCAAAATTATTAAAAGAGATGATCCCAATACGTCTCGCTTATTTTGCTAGCGTCTTTCGCGCACAGGAAGCGGAAGGTGGGCGTCCAGCAGAATTCGATCAGATGGGGATCGAGTTAATTGGAGACAATTCTGTATTTGCTGATGCTGAGGTTATTGTAACGGCAATGGAGTTATTAAAGCAATATGGCTTAACAAAATTTAAAGTGACGATCGGTCATGCAGGTATACTAAATTGTATTTTACAAGATTATACAGAAAGCGTTGAACAACAAAATATACTGCGGGCACTCCTCGTGCAACGCAATTATGTAGGATTTGAAGAAGCAGTAGAATCATTTGATTTACCTAAAACAAAATCCGATGCATTACTGCAGTTTATTGAAGAAGCTATGAATGTAAAAGAAATTCAAGATATTGAAAAATATGTACGGAAAAATGACGCATTAGAATATATGCAGCAGCTCGCTAAACTACTTGAAATTGCAGGCTTAGCGGATTATGTAGCCTTTGATTTTACACTTTCTAGTCATATGAGCTATTACACAGGCATGTTATTCGAAGTGTTTGCTACCGGCAGTGGCTTTCCATTAGGCAATGGGGGACGTTATGACGGATTGCTGGAGGTATTTGGCTCAAAAGTAGGCGCTACAGGATTTAGTATTCGCGTTGATCGCTTATTAGAAACACTGGATGAGCAATCTGATGATCGACAAGAAGCTACAGTCGTGTTGTTTGAGGAAGCGCAATTTGAAGATGCGATTGCAAAGGTACAGACGCTCCGGGCAGCTGGTAAACAGGCTACCTTGCAGTTAAGGAGTAGCCTTGTTGAAGAAGAAGCATTTTTAGCACACTTTACAGAAGTAGTTGTTGTGGGACAGGAGGACGTTGACGGTGAATGAATTAACGATTGCTATGCCAAAGGGACGCATTTTTGACGAGGCATATCAGATGCTTTTAGAAGCTGGCTTTAATTTACCAGAAGAAGTTGAAATGTCCCGTAAATTAATGCTTGAAATTCCAGAAGAGAAAATTCGTTTTATATTAGCAAAGCCAATGGATGTTCCTGTTTATGTTGAGCACGGTGTAGCGGATATTGGTATTGCAGGTAAAGATGTTTTGTTAGAACAGCAACGAGAAGTGCATGAATTACTGGACTTAAAAATAAGTACTTGTTATATCGCATCAGCAGGCTTACCTAATACGACGATGAATGAAATTGCACCGAGAATAGCGACAAAATACCCCAATATTGCAATGAAATATTACAAGGGTATTGGAGAGCAGGTTGAAATTATTGAGCTAAATGGATCGATTGAATTGGCGCCCATGATTGACTTAGCAGATCGAATTGTCGATATTGTTTCAACAGGCCGGACGCTGAAAGAAAATGGCTTAGTGGAGTATGAATTTATTACAGACGTATCATCACGATTAATTGCCAATCCCGTAAGCTATCGCATGAAGAGCGATCGTATTATCGATCTTGTGAAACGTTTGAAAAAATGCGTTAAATAAAAATTTCTACTGTCTGGAAGAGGCATATTCCATGATTTAAAGGAGATTAATCCTATGAAAATAACAAAGCTTGAAAAAGGTATTTCTTTAAAGAGACCACTTGAAGGTGGAAATGAAGAGCAGTTAAAGGTTGTGCGTCAAGTATTAGCAAACGTTCGTGCACAAGGTGACGCAGCCATACGTGTTTATACAGAAAAATGGGATGGCTTTGCCCCTGATCATTTACGCGTAACGAAGGAAGAAATCGAAGAGGGCGTAAATTCGATTGATCAACAGCTTTATGCTGATTTAACAGAAGCCGCTCAAAATATTCGCCTTTATCACGAGCAGCAAAAGCGTTCAGGTTATCGCTTGGAGCTTACAGATGGTTCATGGCTTGGACAGCGAATTACTGCGCTCGATGCGGTAGGTCTGTATGTTCCTGGTGGTACTGCAGCATATCCATCTTCGGTCTTGATGAACGTTATTCCTGCACAAGTTGCTGGTGTCAAGCGCATTGTTATGACATCTCCAGCAGGTCGCGATGGAAAATTACCTCCAGGTGTACTTGCTGCAGCGCATATTTTAGGGGTAGAAGAAATCTATAAAATCGGTGGAGCTCAGGCGATTGCGGCTCTTGCATATGGCACAGAGACCATTTCTCCAGTTGATAAAATTACAGGTCCAGGAAATATTTTTGTAGCATTAGCAAAACGTGAAGTATTTGGTGAGGTAGCAATTGATATGATTGCAGGCCCAAGTGAAATTGCCGTGTTAGCAGATGACACAGCATTTGCTGATGAAATCGCGGCCGATCTTTTATCACAGGCTGAGCATGATAAATTGGCTTGTGCCATTTTAGTAACGACTTCTGAGCAATTGGCTAAAAAAGTGGCTGATGAGGTGGAGAAGCAATTAACGACTTTACCGCGTGAAGAGGTAGCGCGTGCATCGATAGAAAACTTTGGTGCCATTTATGTGGCTGAAACGATGGCGGATGCCATAGATGCTATTAATTCGCTTGCACCTGAGCATTTAGAAATTGTCACAAAAAATGCTGAGGCTGTAGCTGAACAAGTACGACATGCAGGTGGTATTTTCATCGGTCGTTATAGCTCTGAACCAGTTGGTGATTACTTTGCAGGGACAAACCATGTGCTGCCAACGAATAGCACTGCACGCTTTGCGAGTGGCTTAAACGTTGATGATTTTGTGAAAAAATCGAGCGTCGTCTTTTATAGTGAAAAAACTTGGGCAGAAAATGCACCGAAAATTGCACGTCTAGCACGTATGGAAGGCTTAGAGGGCCATGCTCGTGCAGTCGAATCGCGTGGATGGGAAAAGGAGTAGTACTATGACTGAAAAAAAACGATTTGCAAAAGTTGAACGTACGACAAACGAAACACAAATTTCGGTAGCCATCGATTTAGATGGTGAAGGGAAGGCAAATATTAAAACGGGTGTTGGCTTTATGGATCACATGCTTGACCTATTTATTAAACATGGGCTTTTTGATGGGACGATAGAAGCAAATGGTGATACATATATAGACGATCATCATACAACAGAAGACCTCGGAATTGTATTAGGCCAAGCTATTCGTGAAGCGCTCGGTGATAAAAAAGGAATAAAGCGTTACGGGACAGCATTCGTGCCAATGGATGATGCGCTTGCACAAGTCGTTGTGGATTGCTCGAATCGTCCGCACTTAGAATATCGTGTGCCACAGTTAAAGGAAAAGGTTGGTAGTTTCGATACTGAATTAGTACATGAATTTTTGTGGAAGTTTGCACTTGAGGCACGGATGAATGTACATGTCATTGTACCTTATGGACAGAATACACATCATATTATCGAAGCTATTTTTAAAGCGTTAGCACGTGCCATTGACGCAGCAGTGGAAATTGATCCACGTGTTAAAGGTGTACCATCGACTAAGGGGCTGTTAACGTGAAAATAGGTGTTATTGATTATGGAATGGGGAATTTATTTAGTGTTGAACAAGCTTTAAAACGACTTGGCTGTGAGGTTGTTGTCACGTCTAACGAAAAAGTGCTAGATGCAACAGATGCACTGTTACTTCCTGGTGTTGGGGCCTTTCCGGATGCCATCAAACGTTTAGCTGAAACGAATTTGGATCGATATTTACACAAGGTGAAAGCTGAAAATCGACCACTTCTCGGAATTTGTTTAGGAATGCAATTATTATTTGAGCAAAGTGAAGAAGTGACCACTACGAAGGGTTTGGGCTTTTTTAAAGGAAGCATTAAACGATTTACTGGTGACAATGCAGGGCAGAAGTATCGAGTGCCACATATGGGATGGAATGAGCTCGCAGTGACAAAGCGTCCTTCTTGGTTAAATGGTGAAGTAACGGCAAAGCATGTTTATTTTGTGCACTCATTTTATGCAACTGATATCGATGAAACAGAGCTTGTCGCTTATGCAGAGTACCATGGTATTAAGGTTCCTGGCATTGTGGCAAATGGCTCTATTACGGGCATGCAGTTCCATCCCGAAAAGTCAGGTGAGTTAGGTGTGTATTTATTAGAGCAGTGGTTGAAGGGGGTGGCATCATGTTAACAAAGCGCATTATTCCATGTCTTGATGTGAAAGAGGGACGTGTTGTAAAAGGTGTACAGTTTGTGTCATTACGTGATGCGGGTGACCCAGTAGAGCTTGCTAAGTTTTATGATGAGCAAGGGGCAGACGAGCTTGTGTTTCTAGATATCTCGGCATCACATGAGGGACGTGAAACAATGGTGGATGTTGTCCGGCAAACTGCAGCTACATTAGCGATTCCATTCACGGTAGGTGGTGGAATTCGTACATTAGATGATATGAAACGCATTTTACGTGCGGGTGCCGATAAAGTGTCGGTAAATACTTCTGCTATAGAGCGACCGGAGCTGGTTAAAGAAGGTTCTGACTTCTTTGGCGCACAATGTATTGTTGTAGCTATTGATGCCCGCTTTAGTGAGGAAGATGCCACATGGATGGTTTATACGCATGGAGGCCGAAACAAAACAACATGGCAGGCAACTGAGTGGGCAAAGGAAGCGGTTCGTTTAGGTGCTGGTGAAATTTTATTAACGAGTATGAATCAGGACGGTGAGAAATCCGGTTTTGATTTAGCCTTAACAAAAGCTGTGAGAGAGGCTGTGACAGTTCCTGTTATTGCAAGTGGCGGTGCAGGGGATGCCGAACATTTTTACGAGGTATTAGCTGAAGATGTCGATGCAGATGCAGCACTTGCCGCATCTATCTTCCATTACAAAGAAACGAGCGTAGCACAAGTAAAAGAGTACTTACGTGAAAAAGGAGTGGCTGTAAGATGATGGATAGCATTAAATTTGATGAAAAAGGTCTTGTCACTGCGGTTGTACAAGATGCGAATACAAAAGAAGTCCTAACTGTAGCGTATATGAATAAAGAATCTCTAGAAAAAACACTTGAATCGGGAGAAACATGGTTCTTCTCTCGTTCACGCCAAGAGCTCTGGCACAAAGGGGCAACAAGCGGCCATACACAAAAAGTTGTGTCAATCAAAGCGGACTGTGACAGTGACGCATTAGTCGTAGAAGTAATTCCTGCTGGCCCAGCTTGTCATAATGGAACAACTTCTTGCTTTACAGAGATTATTCAGCAAAATGCCAAGGTTGGATCTGTTGAGATAATTTCTAAACTTGTCAATATCATTGCGAAGCGTGAGCAAGAAATGCCAGAAGGGGCGTATACTACATATTTATTCGATAAAGGAATCGACAAAATCTGTAAAAAAGTTGGAGAAGAAGCAACTGAGGTAGTCATAGGTGCAAAAAATCGGGATGCAGAAGAAGTGAAATGGGAGGCTGCCGATTTAATGTATCATCTACTAGTGTTACTACAAGAGCAAAAAGTAAGTGTTTATGACGTGTTACATGTGTTAGAAAAACGTCACGAGGAGAAATAACGGCATATTGCTTATTGTATGGTATAATAGAAGTTACTGTGTAAAGGAACGTATGATACGTTCCTTATTTCTTGTTTCGGAGGAAATATATTGGAAAAGAAACGTCAAAAAGAGAATCAAACGAATATAGTGTCGTTCATTCCAACAGGCGACTATTATTATAAAAAATCAATTCAAGCAATGAATAGCGGACAAATGAATAAAGCCTATAAATATTTACAGCGAGCAGTTGATTTAAGTCCTGATGATCCAATGATTTTATTGCAATTAGCGATAGTAGAGTTAGAGGGTCAACGTTTCGAGGAAGCGTATGATCTTCTTCATCGTGCCTATCAGATAGATAAAGACAATCCAGAAATTATTTTTTACATGGCAGAGGTTTCCGGATGTATCGGTATTATACATGATGCTAAACGCTTTGCAGAGCAATATTTACAAATCGATCCAGAGGGTGCTTATGCTGATGAAGCTGCTGAAATATTAGACTTTGTTGATTTTGAGCAGGATGATTTTGAAGAGCTTGAAGGTTCTACTGAAGATTTATATCGTCAGGAGCAAGCAAGGCGTTGTATGGAAAAGGGAGATTTCCCTGAAGCTATTAATATGCTAGAAGAGTTAATTGAAGATAGACCGGATTTTTGGTCAGCTTATAACAACTTAGCCCTTGCTTATTTTTATGTTGGTGAAGCAGAACAGGCGAAGGCGCTTCTAAATACTGTATTACGCGATAATAAGGGGAATCTACATGCACTATGTAATTTAACGGTTATTGCGTACTATGAAAAAAATGAAGAAGATTTAAAGGATCTTTTAGAAGTACTTGTGAAAATTCAGCCATACTTATGGGAACATCGTTATAAGTTGGGTGCAACATTAGCGCTCGTTGGACAATATGAATTAGCATTTAAATGGTTGCGTAGCATGCAAAAAAGAGGCTATGTAGGTGATGCTGGCTTTTACTTTTGGCTATCACATGCAGCGTATTTCTCAGGACATGAAGAAATATCAAAGAGTGCATGGGAGCAGCTACTTGAGCTAGATCCTGAAAAAGAAGGCTTTGAACCTTGGCGTCAAGAAGAAAACATGTATTCACTGGATGCATTAGAACATGACCGTGATTATATTGTGGAGAAGCTAGAGAGCGATTATACAAGTGAACGCATATTTGGTTTATTTTTACTAAGTTGTACAGCTCATAAACAGGAAATCATCGCACATCCCAAATGGATAGATGTTGAACAATGTAATGCGTATGAAAAGCTATTCCTAGCTTATGCACTAGGACATCAATTTGATATGAAAAACAAAGTAGAGGCTAGCTTTATACGAGCAGTAAGTGTGCCAGAAATTTTACTTGAACAGTATGGGAAGCTTACGACACTAATTGCACCAATGTTCCAAATGTGGTTTGTGCTTTGTGAGCAAGCATTGATAAACAATTATCGATTCACAAATCCAGCGGCTATTGCAGGAGCAAATGACTATTTATTCCGTTCTTCTCGGATGCTCAAGGTGACAAAAAAAGAGATAGCTCAGCAATACGGAGTATCCGTGTCAACTTTATCGAAGTATATTGATGAAATTTTAAAGTTTTTACCAGACACTCATAATTAGACCGTGAGCAACATAGTTGAATAACTTTTTACTTTCACATACGATGAACATACTAAAGTTATTATCAATTTCGCCTTGGCTATGTCCGAGGCATTATCTTCATTCAGCAGGTGTTTGGGCACCTACTGAATGAAGATAGAAAAGTATTTGTTTAGGGGGAAGTATTTATGTCAGAAGAAAAAATTTATGATGTTGTAATAATTGGTGCAGGTCCGGCTGGTATGACTGCGGCTGTTTATACATCACGTGCCAACCTTTCAACTTTAATGATTGAACGTGGGATCCCTGGCGGACAAATGGCAAATACAGAAGAAGTAGAAAACTATCCAGGATTTGATACAATTTTGGGGCCTGAGCTGTCTACAAAAATGTTCGATCATGCTAAGAAATTTGGTGCAGAGTATGCATATGGCGATGTCACTGAAATTATTGATGGTGAAGAATATAAAACAATAAAATCAGGTACTAAAGAATATAAAACACGAGCAATTATTCTTTCTACAGGTGCGGAGTATAAAAAAATGGGCGTGCCTGGCGAAAAAGAACTTGGTGGCCGTGGTGTCAGCTATTGTGCAGTATGTGATGGTGCATTCTTCAAGCAAAAAAATCTTGTTGTCGTAGGTGGCGGGGATTCTGCTGTTGAAGAAGGTGTTTATTTAACTCGCTTTGCTGATAAAGTAACAATTGTGCACCGTCGTGATAAATTACGTGCACAAAAAATTCTCCAAGATCGTGCCTTTGCTAACGAAAAAATTGATTTCGTTTGGAATGCAACAGTCAAAGAAATTAATGAGGCTGATGGTAAAGTTGGAAGTGTAACATTACAATCAACTGTAGATGGTACAGAATCTGATTTTGCTACTAATGGCGTATTTATTTACATTGGAATGCTACCATTAACAAAACCATTTGAGTCTCTAGGTATTTTAAATGATGCTGGTTATATTTTGACAAATGATAATATGGAAACAACAGTACCAGGTATCTTCGCAGCTGGAGATGTACGTGAGAAATCACTTCGTCAAATCGTTACAGCAACAGGTGACGGAAGTATTGCAGCACAAGCAGTACAGCACTATGTGGAAGAATTATTAGAAAAAATTAATGCTTAAAATGGATAATTGATAAGGGCAGTCTCATCACCAGAGTTGTGGATGACATTTTATTGAAATGTATGTCATTTATATAAGTTGATTGGAGTGGAGACTGGGCGACTCCTCGGGGATTAGCGTCACAGATGAGACCCTGGAGCGAGCAACGCGAGTGAAGCGGCTCATCGGACGCCCCCAGGAAAGCGCCCAGCCGGAATGGAAATCAACCCCACATTATGGTGATGATTCTCTTTGATTAGTTTTTAAGGAAAAAAATACAATTTTAATACGGTCTTAATATAGTTGTAACTTGAATGACATATAAAAGGTGTAATATAAAAAGTGTAATTAGCAATCCCCCTTTTATTTTGTTTAGTAGGTTGTTTCCGCCAAATAAGGTGGAGCAACCTATTTTTGTTGTAAACGGAAATTTTGAATTTTTTTGTGGCGGAGTTTCATATGCTTGAGTAGAGGTTAATAACAGGTTTCCCCACATGTATCGGTTAAGTTAAAATTGCAATGCACCTAAAGTTTAGAATTGAGGACAAACCTTGTTTGGTCTTGCTATAATAAAAGGAAGAATGCAAAAGAGATTAGAGGTGTGCCTATGCAAAGAATTGCAAATTTAATAGCTGTAAAAGACGGTCAAGCATTATTACTTCAGAAGCCTAGACGTGGCTGGTACGTAGCTCCCGGCGGTAAAATGGAGAGCGGTGAGTCCATTTATGAGGCTGCTGTACGTGAGTTTAAAGAAGAAACAAATGTCACACCGATAAATGCTCATTTAAAGGGTGTTTATACGATGATTATTAAAGAAAATAATAAGGTAGTGGACGAATGGATGCTTTATACATTTGTTGCAAAGGATATAGAAGGCGTACCGTTTAAAGAAACTAGAGAAGGCAAACTCGCATGGCACCCAGTAGAGGATTTGAAGCATTTGCCAATGGCTGAAGGTGATCGAACAAACTTACAATTTGCTATCTCACAATCAGGCATTCAGTACGGTACATTTGAATATACGACTGATTTTGAATTACTTCATGAGAAAATACAAATATCAATAGAACAATAAAGGAGCTGCATGACAGTGGTGGTTGAAGGCCCAAAAGGTACACATGAATTGGTTATTATTACAGGAATGTCTGGAGCTGGGAAAACAGTAGCTATTCAAAGCTTTGAAGATTTAGGGTATTACTGTATTGATAATTTACCACCAGCGTTACTCACAACATTTTTAACCCTACTAAGGGATTCGGGTAAAAATATTACACGTATAGCAGCTGTCATGGATATGCGTGGCGGCGACTTTTTTGATTCTCTTATTGGCGCCCTCGACCATATACTTAAAGAAGGCGATATAGTTGCACGAATTTTATTTTTAGATGCAGATGATGCGGCTTTAGTTAGACGTTATAAGGAAACAAGACGTGCCCATCCATTGGCTGTAAATGGGTTGCTATTAAATGGCATTAAACAAGAACGCAAGCTTTTATCGGAAGTAAAGGGTCGCGCTAAATTTGTCTATAATACATCTAATATGAAGCCTAAAGAGCTACGTGAAAAAATCGCAAAAGAATTTGCAAATGATGCTAATAATATTTTCTCAGTAAATATCATGTCTTTTGGATTTAAGCATGGTATGCCGATTGATGCCGACTTAGTGTTTGATGTTCGTTTTTTAAAAAATCCATATTATGTAGAGGAGCTACGTCATAAAACAGGTTTACAAACCGAGGTATCTTCTTATGTGCTGGCACTTGAGGATACGCAAACACTCATTCAAAAACTTACGGATTTGTTTGAATTTATGATTCCTCTCTATAGACAAGAGGGCAAATCGCAACTTGTCATTGCTTTTGGATGTACTGGAGGACAGCATCGTTCGGTAACATTAGCGGAATATTTCGGGGCATATTTAGCTGGGAAGGAAAATACCGTTATTACGCATCGCGACATCAATCGTAGAAAGGATTGAGTGAATGGGAAAGAAGCGAACAAAGCTTGTTGTAATAGGTGGTGGTACAGGGCTTTCTACCTTAGTACGAGGGCTCAAGCACCACCCATTTGATATTACAGCAATTGTGACAGTAGCAGATGATGGTGGTTCTTCAGGACGCTTACGAGATGACTATGATATTCCACCACCTGGGGATGTCCGTAATGTTATCGCAGCGTTATCGGATGTTGAGCCGCTTGTAGAGCAAATGTTTCAATATCGATTTTTAGCATCGGAAGATTTACGTGGTCATTCATTAGGTAATTTAATGCTGACGGCTTTAACAGATATTACTGGTGACTTTAACCATGCTATTAGTGAAATGGGAAAGGTTTTAAAGGTGCATGGTCGCGTCATACCAGCAGCCAATAAAAAGATAAATTTACATGCAGAGCTTGAGGATGGTTCAATCATTGAAGGTGAATCTAAAATTCCAAAGGCTAAAAAACGAATTAGTCGAGTTTTTTTAGTGCCAGAAAACGTGAAACCGTTACCAGAGGCTATTCGAGCAATTCATCGTGCTGACTATATTTTAATTGGTCCAGGAAGTTTATATACAAGCATTATTCCAAACCTCCTTGTAAAAGGAATAGGAGATGCTGTTGTAAAGGCTAAAGGAAGAAAAATTTATGTTTGTAATTTAATGACTCAAAAAGGTGAAACCATTTCCTATACAGCCGGTGATCACGTTAAAGCTATATATGAGCATGTTGGAGACTCCTTCATTGATTCGATTTTAGTAAATGATGTAAAACTTCCTCATCCTGTAAAGGAGCTCTATAAGGAAGAATGTGCTGAGCCAGTAACATTCGACGTTGCCAAGCTCGAAAGTATGGGATTAGAAGTTATTAAACGAGATATTGCCACGATTCGCCCAGATGGGACGGTTCGTCATAATGCGGCAAACGTTGCAAACTGGCTTGTAGATTATGCAAATATCTATGAGCAAGAGATTCGTGAATTATAAAGCACTTACTGTATATGATAAGATGGACATATACATAGAACAAAAGGTTGAAAGGAGGGCGTGATATGTCTTTTGCTTCTGAAACGAAAAAGGAATTAACTCAAATAGAAGCGGACAATCATTGTATGAAAGCAGAAGTATCTGCCCTAATTCGTATGAATGGTTCATTATCCTTTGCTAATAAACAGTTAAGCTTAGACGTACAAACTGAAAACGCTGCAATCGCAAGAAGACTTTATACGATTATGAAAAAGCTGTATCCATATAATGTAGAGTTACTTGTTAGAAAAAAAATGCGTTTGAAAAAAAATAACGTATATATTTGCCGTGTAAGAGAAGGTGCGCGAGAGCTACTAATAGACTTAGAAATCATCTCAGACGACTTTCAATTTAATCATACTATTTCTCGGGAGCTCATTAAAAAGAGTGGCCAAAAAAGAGCGTATTTACGAGGAGCATTTTTAGCTGGGGGCTCTGTCAACAATCCGGAAACATCAGCCTACCATTTAGAAATTTATTCATTATATAAAGAGCATGGCGAGGCTTTAATGGATTTGATGAATGAATTTGAGCTAAATGCAAAAACAATTGAACGAAAAAAAGGCTTTGTTACTTATTTAAAAGAAGCGGAAAAAATTTCTGATTTCCTTAATATTGTTGGAGCTCATCAAGCCATGATGAAGTTCGAAGACGTTCGTATATTGCGAGACATGAGAAATAGTGTTAATCGCATAGTTAACTGTGAAACAGCGAACTTAAATAAAACAATAGGTGCCGCATTACGTCAGGTAGAGAATATCCGATTTATTGAAAATTCAATAGGTCTCGATCAATTACCAGAAAAACTTCGTGAAATAGCGCGATTACGAGTAGAATATCAAGATGTAACGCTGAAAGAACTTGGTGAAATGGTATCAAGTGGAACGGTTAGTAAATCAGGTGTTAATCATCGATTACGGAAAATTGATGAAATTGCCGATGCATTAAGAAGTGGCGAAAAAATTGGTGGCTAAATTTTCATACTTTTCAGGTACGTATTGTTCTTTTGCTCGTAAGTAAGGTAAGATAAAAATAATAAGATGAACGGTAGTAAAGGGGAGTTTTGAGAATGACCGAGAGAAGAGTCCATGTAAAATTAAAATTAGGACTACAAGCTAGACAAGCAGCGCTATTTGTACAAGAAGCAAATCGTTTTAGCGCAGATATCTTTCTTGAGAAAGACGAGAAAAAAGTAAATGCTAAATCCATTATGGGTGTTATGAGCTTAGCCATTGCAAAAGGAACAGAGGTTGTCCTTAGTGGTGAAGGTAACGATGCTGAGCAAGCGGTTACAGCATTAGCAACACTAATCGAAAAAGAAGATTAAAAAACGTATAACGTAAAGACTGTCCAAGAGGGAAATCTTCCATCTTGGGCAGTTTTTTTGTTTTTGCATTGAAAAAACAGGTCCTCTCACATTTGATGGATATTTGTACAATCTAAAATGAAGGTCAATGCCATGGCACTTCGATCGTCGAGGTGATGGATGATAGAAAGATTGAAGTGATGGAAAGAGAAGGCCTGGGCGGAGCAGAAGGGCTGAAGCGACGGAAAGAAGAGCCGCAACGACGGAAAGAAAGGGCAAAGCGACGGAAAGAAAAGCCGAAGCGACGGAAAGAAAGGGCAAAGCGACGGAAAGAAGAGTCAAAGCGACGGAAAGAAAAGCCGAGGTGACGGAAAGAAGAGCCAAAGCGACGGAAAGAAGAGCCGCAACGACGGAAAGAAAGGGCAAAGCGACGGAAAGAAAGTGCCGCGACGGAAAGAAGAGCCGAAGCGACGGAAAGAAAGGGCAAAGCGACGGAAAGAAAGTGCCGCGACGGAAAGAAAAGCCGAAGCGACGGAAAGAAAGTGCCGTGACGGAAAGAAAAGTCAAAGCGACGGAAAGAAGAGCCGAAGCGACGGAAAGACAAGCCGAGGTGACGGAAAGAAAAGTCGAAGCGACGGAAAGAAAAGTCGAAGCGACGGAAAGAAAGGTCAAAGTTGTGGATAGAAGAGTTGAAATGGTGGATAGGCCCATCAAAGCAAACAAAAAAAGACATCTCAGAAATAAATCTGGGATGCCTTTAATTTATTATTTACGTTCCATGATTTGGTCGATTAAGCCGTATTCTTTTGCACGCTCTGCAGTCATGAAGTTATCGCGGTCTGTATCTCTTGCAATGACTTCAAGTGGTTGACCTGTGCGCTCCGATAAAATACCGTTTAATTTTTCACGTAAGAATAAAATACGTTTTGCAGCGATTTCGATTTCAGTTGCCTGACCTTGTGCACCGCCAAGAGGTTGGTGAATCATTACTTCAGCATTCGGTAATGCGAAACGTTTACCAGGTTCACCAGCAGCAAGTAGGAAAGCGCCCATAGATGCTGCCATACCAATACAAATTGTTTGTACTTGTGGCTTGATAATTTGCATTGTGTCATAAATTGCCATACCAGCAGTGATTGATCCGCCTGGTGAGTTAATATAAAGAAAGATATCTTTATCTGGATCTTCTGCTTGTAGGAATAGAAGTTGAGCAACAATTGAGTTAGCAACGTTGTCGTCAATTGCACTTCCTAAAAGGATAATACGGTCTTTTAGTAGTCGTGAATAGATGTCATACGCACGTTCGCCACGACTTGTTTGTTCAATAACTGTAGGAATTAAATTCATGTTAAATCCTCCTTAAAAAACTAAATTCGAATACTTTTGCTGAAAACTTCCATTGTATTTCAGCTGTATACTTATCATACACATTATAGTCAGGGAAGGTCAAATATTAACCCTGTTAAAGTGAAATAAATTAAAAAAATTCGCCTTGGCTTAATTGTTACTGTCGCTTCGCTTTCGCACAGAAAACATTTGTTGCTGTCGCTTCGCTTTCGCGCAGGTAAACAATGCGTCAAGATTTTGAATTGTGCCCGCACAAAAATTCCTTTCTAATGCGTGACATACGCTGTAGGCTGTATTTTCAATTAATAGGTATTTTGACACTAACTGAATGAAAATAAAAAAAGTTTAAATGTTTTACATTCTATAGTTGAATTATGAGCAATACGTTTGTATAATTGATAAGGTCATAAGTTAAAGTACAGTACACTATTTTGTCAGGTATGCTTCCAATGAGGATTATCTACATCTTGCTTTTCGTAAAGCCTAGTGGGTACTTTTTTTTGTGTTCAATTGCCCTCGTGGTGTAATGGATAACACGTAAGATTCCGGTTCTTGCACTGGGGGTTCGATTCCCTCCGAGGGCGCCATTTTACTGATTTTGATATACTTTTATAACCCAAATTCTCCTAATAAGTAGTTTAGCAGCCTGCTTAGTGGGGAAAAGAGAGGGTAAATAATGGGAATGTTGCCTAATAGGCATTATTCCCGCATTTGTTCCTTTCAAACCTTCAAAAAAGCAACAACTCCAAATTATTTTTTAGTGAACATACTGTACGTGAAGACTAGTTATACTAGTCGAAAGAAAGAATCCTATCTGAGGGGATTCTTTTTTTTTTGCATCAAACATGAATGTTTGGTGATATTTTCATTTATTTAGTCTGTTTTTTGAAGACGAAGGTATAACCATGATCGTGGTAACACATGAAATGGGCTTTGCCTGTGAAGTTGTAGATCGTGTTGTCTTTCGTGGATGGTGGTATATGGTCGAAGAAGGACCGCCGAGAGATATCTTTGGTAATCCGCAAAACCCGAAAAGCTTTATAGCTCATTAAACAAAAGCAGCCCCTCTGTGATAATGCACCACAAAGGGGACTGCTTTTGTTTTTTTATAATTAATGAAGGGGGTTTGTTGTAGTGCCGTATGCATTAAGCATTGTATGCATATCTTGTTGAGAAAACTGAGGTACTTGATAGTAGCCATGCATATTTTGGTAAATAGATAATTCGTATGCCATTTCAATACAGTTGGGAATACTATCTGCAATAACACGTCTGACAACTGGGTTTGTAGTTTCTGTTGCTGCTGCAGTCATACCTTTTGCTACACCTTTTTGAGCCCCAAGTAAGAAGCCAGAAATAGCTTCATCGTTGAGTTCACTTGCATTTTGCATAGGCTTTTTAGGTTGGCCAGGGTTTATTCCGTATTTGAAATTATTTCCTGTCTGCATTTGATAGCGACCTGTAGGAACAGACGGATCATGACCTGTGTTATAAGATTCCACAATAGTGTTATACATACCTAATGTGAAATTATATTGGCTATCCAAAATGCTAAGCAACTCTGTGTCCTTAACATGTGGACGTAAAACAATGGATTGATTCATACCAGCAATGATTGCACCGATTGTTTCATGCAAGTCCATTTGTTCATGTCCACCATGATTTAGGCTTTGTTGTTGGTTGGTTGATGTTTGGCTTGATGATTCGTTATGAAACGATTGTGTCAAGAAAAGCGCCTCCTAAATATCATAGTTTGTTACAGTATTAAGTATGGCACGTTAGATAAATTTCATACGGTATTAATGCATTTGCATATATGTAGAATAGAGATGTTTTTTTGTTGCACATTAGTGGTAAGGAAAAGAAAGGCTCATCACCAAAATAAATAGTATTTCTGATTTTAAGTGATAGCTAAAAGAAGGCGAAGGTGGTTTTAAATTGAAAAGATTATTTGGACCTATCGGGATTATCGTTATTATTTTAGTTGTATTGGCCTTACTATTTATTCCAAAATACAATAGTCTTGTAACGGCCGAGGAAAGCGTTGATTCGAAATGGGCTCAGGTTGAAAATCAGCTGCAACGTCGCTACGATTTGATTCCGACCCTAGTAGAATCTGTAAAAGGATATGCCAATCATGAAAAAGAAGTTATCGCTAGCATTACAGAGGCACGCGCACAAATGGGAAGTGCACAAAGTCCAAAGGAGCAAGCGGTTGCCAATGATGCATTAAACGGAGCACTTAGTCGATTGCTAGTAGTCGTAGAAAATTATCCAAATTTAAAGGCAGATGCAAATTTCCGTCAATTAATGGATGAATTAGCGGGGACAGAAAACCGTTTAGCTGTTGCCCGGGAAGACTACAACAATGAAGTGCAGACTTTTAATAAAACAGTCAAACGTTTTCCAGGCAATTTAATTGCGGGGATGTTTGGTTTCGAACAGAAGGAATACTTTAAAGCAGCTGCGGGTTCTGAAAAGGCACCGTCTATAGATTTTAGCGGTTCAGGTAAACAATGATGAAACGGTTGATGATCCAACTTGCTATTGTTGGTTTCATATTTATCTTATTTATTAGAACGGCAGATGCCGCAATGCCCGCGCCAATGAAAAATACGTATATTCATGATTTTGCCAATGTTTTATCTGCCTCCGTGAAGGAAGAGCTTAATCATTATTCAGAGCAGCTAGATAAAGGTACAGGTGCTGAAATTATGGTCGTAACAGTAGATAATATTAGTGGCCAAGAACCAAAAATGTATGCTACAAAAATGATTCGCTCTTGGGGTATTGGCGATGCCAAGAAAAATAATGGTGTGTTAATTTTAGCAACGTTTGGGCAGGGGGAAGGCAATAATGATGTTGTTATTGCTGTAGGTCAAGGTCTCGAAGGGGCATTACCTGATGGCAAGTTGGGTCGCATTTTAGATTCGGCGTTTTATCCAAATGCAAGTGCTGGAGATATGGATAAGGCATTTAAAGCAACGTACGCGGAAGTATTTCAAAATGTCGCGCAAGAGTACAATTGGGATGGAGAGATGCCTGAAAATACAGCTGACAATGAAGAAATGCCAACGTGGATGATTATTTTAATCGTTATCATAGCACTTGTTATTTATACATTTATTTCCAATGGTAGAGGGGGAGGACCTCGTTCAGGTCGACGTGGCGGTTATCCAGGTGGTTTTGGTGGCGGCTTTGGCAGTGGCGGATCTAGAGGCGGTGGTTTTGGCGGATTCGGAGGAGGTTCATCTGCTGGTGGTGGAGCAAGTCGGAAATTTTAATATATTATATTCAAAAGTGAACTCATTGTAGTTCACTTTTTTTCTGGTTTAAAAGGGATTTTCACCAGAAAAGTACGCGCTGCCAATGAAACTAGCAGTCAAGTAGAACGTCGATGTAGAATACATGGTGAAGGATAATAAAGGCCGTGGTTTTCAAAAGGAAGAAAACAAAATCGAATTCTACAATGCAATGCTAAAATTCTTAGATAGCCATCTAAAAAAATAATATGAAAGAAGACTGTGTAGGAGGTAAGTTTCTTGCACAGTCTTTTTCTAGTTTTGATGCTCTAATTAAAGGATTGATACTAAAAATTGTTTATGCCGCTTCCGAATGTGTAGTCAGGACTTAGCTATTATAAGAGCTGAAAACTATTTCGATATATATCATTTTTCTTACTATCAATAAATGTGATACATTGAGCAAGTTTTTCTACTCCAGTATGAATTTGATTTTCCTTAACTTGAGAAATGCTTAATCGAATCAGGTTTTCTTTTTTATATTCGGGTAGGAACATTCTAGTTGCATCATCTACAAGAATATTTTGTTCTTTTAACAAATTGACAGTCTGCTTTGTAGTCACTTTCTCAGGGAGAGCGATTGTAAGATAGAATCCGGAAGAGGGCTTCGTATAAAGCGTATTATTTGGTAGCAATAACTCACAAGCTTCCTGCAGACGTTTCATTTTCCTATAATACAGCTCTTTTATTTTTTTAACATGGCTATTCATCATTCCATTTTTTAAATAAATCTCTAATGCTCCTTGAGAAAGAACAGAACTATTAAAATCAGCAGTAAATTTATAGCGTAAAAAATTGTTACTCATTAATTTTGGAAGAACTAAAGACGCAACTCTTAAACCAGGTAGAAAAACTTTAGAAAAACTTTTAATATAAATAACTCTGCCAGAAGGATTGTACGCGAATAATGGATCTGATTTAGTATTTGGATCCAAATCCCCTAAAAAGTCATCCTCAACTATATATACATCGTATTTTTCTGCTAATTCAACAATTCTTTTTTTCTCTTTATTCGTATAGCTATGTCCAAGTGGATTATGAAACCTCGGAACAATATAGAAAAACTTAATATCGTTATTTCGAAAAATATATTCTAGACGATCAAAATCAATCCCCTCCATAGATAAATCAATTCCAAACGTAGTCGCTTGTTGCAAATTAGCAGACTCTATAAAACCAAAATAAGTAGGTTGTTCAATTAAAATATTGTTTTTCCCATTCGGAAATGGCATGGAAACTAATAAATTTAGAGCTTGCTGAGAACCTGATACAACAAATAATCTATCGGGTTGGGTAAATACTTGTAAGCTTTGTAAATACTTCACCAATTGAAGTCGTAATGAGTAGAGACCTTGTTGATCGGTGTAAGTAAATAATTCTTCTTTATAAGTATCAATGGCCTGATTGATACAGTGCTGAAAATCAATGTAGGGCATGATGTCTTTATCAGGACCAGCAGACAAAAAGTCAATAATATCATTTTTGCTGTCTGGATTTTGAAATTCATTGACAACATAATAGCCGCTTTTCGGGACAGAAAAAATTAAGTGCTCTTTTTCTAGCTCATCATACGCTTTAATAACGGTGTTTTTACTGCAGGAGAATTTTTCGGAAAGTTGTCGTACTGAAGGAAGTTTACTACCTGCTATAAGTAATCCCTGTGTTAGCTGATCTTTAATTTCATCAATAATCTCATTATATTTTATATACAATATAAAGCCCTCCTTATTCTGTACCAGGACAGATGGTTGAAAATTCTGTTTATTTTTACGGTAGCTCCTCTTAATATTTATTGTACCAGCACAAATGGTACAGATTTGTATAAAAATATAAGGGGTTGATAATGGTGCAGGACAATAAGAAGGAAAAAATGGGATTATTATTAGGCTTAGTGGGCGTCATCTGTTTCAGCTTAACATTACCTGCAACAAGTGTAGCGGTAGAATATTTTGGGACTACAATTGTTGGCTTAGGAAGAGCAGTAGTAGCTTCGATTTTAGTTGCTCTTGTATTGATTATGAAAAAAGAAAAACTGCCCACTGCTCGTCAATTCAAGAGTTTAATTATTGTCTCTTTAGGCGCAGTTTTAGGATTCCCCTTACTCACCTCTTGGGCTATGACAAGTTTGCCAGTTTCTCATGGAGCTGTGGAATTAGCCCTTTTACCTTTAGCAACAGCGGGGTTTGCCATGATAAGGGGAGGAGAAATTCCGTCCATTAAATTTTGGATATCAAGTATAGTTGGCGCGTTGGCAGTAGTGATTTACGCTACGTATCTTGGACTGGGCCAGTTACATGTTGCAGATTTAGCCTTATTGGCTGCTGTTATCATACTCGGACTTAGTTATGCAGAAGGAGGCGTGCTAGCACGAGAATTAGGAAGCTGGCAAGTAATCGCGTGGGCAATCATAATTGCTACTCCTTTACTTATTATTCCAGTGTTACTAAATGTATCAGCTGAGATGTTGCAGGCTCCTTTAAAAGCTTGGATTAGCTTTCTGTATCTTGCTATTGTTAGTCAATTTTTAGCATATGTAGCCTGGTATGGTGGAATGGCTATGGGAGGCATTTCAAGAGTAAGTCAAATTCAATATTTACAGCCATTTTTAATGATTATTTTTGCAGCATTATTTCTCAATGAACCAATTACTTTAGTTACTATTGTAATAGCCATCATTGTTGTGGCATCCGTAATCATTGGCAAGAATACCACTGTTGTTAAAAAAGAATCTGTTGAATTAAACGATAAGGTGAAAGGGTGATGACAGAATCTTGCTTCCAGATAGCTATTTCGTTTTATAATTACTTTATGGAGGTGCTGTAATTTGAACGTGAAATTTTTTAGTAGAGCTAACTGTGGGCTTTGTGTAGAGGGACTGCATACATTAAAGCTTGTACAGGAGGATATACATTTCGATATTGAAATCATTGATATTGAAGAAGATGAGAGCATACATGAAAAATATATGTTATTGATTCCGGTAGTAGAAAAGAATGGGCAAGTGATACAATACGGCAATTTGGATTACGCAACACTTATGGAGCATTTATGTAGTGAATAACAAAGGGGATCCGCTAATGTACATATCAGCGGCTTTTAACTTCTTTCAGCGAGTATCCAAACACTCGTTGAAAGAAGTTAAAGCTCCGGACGCAATTATGCCGAGGTATAATTGATAATAAAGGATGTTTCTGAGAAAACCTTTAAATCGCATTTCTCCTATGGATGTGGCAGAATCCAATCTTGTACAAATCAACATACACAGAACGGAAACAAATATGCTGAAAAATATTCGTTTCCGTCTAATAGGTAATTATTTATTTAGACATAAATATAGTAACCTTACGATGTGTCCCTTTAAATGAAAGGAATCGTTTTTTTATTTTGATCTACTATATCCATAAAAGCTCTATTCGATAGTTTTATTTAGCTGTCGTAAAATCTACTATATTGAAAAAAACTAAATTGATTGAACATGTTGACAAGTGAGAAGTAATCGTGATATATTGTTATTCCTGTCACTACGACAGTAAAAAATATTTCAAAATAGGTTTGACAAATATATTGATATTTTGATAGAATAAAGTCCTGTCACATTGACAGTGAAAAGACATTTCAAAATAGTTGTTGACAAACACAATGATATTTTGATAGAATAAAGTCCTGTCGCTGGTCGACGGTAAAAATGAACCTTGAAAACTGAACAAGCAAAACGTAATCAATAAAGTTTTTAGTAACTAACCTTGAGTTGGTGAACGAAACAAAATTTTGGACATCAAACATGATGCCAGCAAAACAATTTGAGCTAATCAAATTTCTTTTATGGAGAGTTTGATCCTGGCTCAGGA
>NZ_JBHZDH010000010.1:0-115145 GCF_042755925.1 Lysinibacillus sp. NPDC059133
GCCGATTCCGTGACATCCGCCGGAGGCTTTAACTTCTTTCAGCGGGTGTTTGAACACCAGCTGAAAGAAGTTAAATAAAAATGATGAATTTCAATAAAAATTGAAATTCATCATTTTTTTTCGAACTCTAACAATTTTAAAATGGATTGTGCCTGCTGCATATGCATCGCTAGTACATACTGACTTGCTTGCATTAGAATTTGGGCCTTTACCATATTCATCATTTCTTTGGCGATATCTGCATCACGAATGCGAGACTCAGCATCTTGTAAGTTTTCTGCCGTGTTTACGTTCGCGTTATAAGCATGCTCTAGACGATTTTGGTAGGCACCAAGTCTTGAGCGCTCACTTGATACACGCTTTAAAGCCTCGTCCATTGAGGAAATGGCTTTATCGGCATCCTCACGAGTTGCAATCGATGTCGTATCGTCCAAGCCAAGTGCTCCAGCCCCCATATCGCCAATAAACAGCTCGATACTTTGACCTGCGTTGGCACCTGCCTGAATTTTAATACCGTTTGTAGCGTAATCCCCATTTAGCAAAGTCTTAGTATTAAACTCAGTGTCCTTCGAAATGCGCTGAATTTCTTTTTTTAATTCTTGAAATTCCAAATCGAGTTTCTTCCGATCATCATCTGTTAAAGTATCGTTAGCTGCCTCGACTGCGAGCTCGCGCATGCGCTGAATCATATCATGTGTTTCATTCAATGCTCCCTCAGCTGTTTGAACAAGTGAAATACCATCCTGGATATTCTTCGCAGCCATGTTCAAACCGCGAATTTGCGCACGCATTTTTTCAGAAATCGCAAGTCCCGCCGGATCATCAGCAGCACTATTGATGCGGTAGCCAGAAGAAATTCGAAGCATTGCCTTACTCATTGCCCCGTAATGTCTATTCATATTATTTAAAATGGACATCCCCGTTGCTGACCACTTTCCAAGCATCATTTCACCACCCCCTATTGTTATGTATATCGGTCTATGTCCAATCATTTTAACTTATATTGGTAATACATCCTAATTTAGCGAGATTCATATAGTAATGATTGTTAATCCATTTTTACAATTTCGACTTTAGACCCATACACATTTCACTTAGCCTTAGTTCCCCTATTTCAGTAGGTGTTAAAAGGAACCACATCTACATTCATCTCACTACATACAGAGGTGGAAGTCTTCTGTAGCTGACGCTTTGCTTTCGTTATACAAAACATTTGTAACTGTCGCTTTGCTTTCGTTACACAAAATATTTGTAACTGTCGTTGCACTTTCGTTACATAAAACATCTGCTGAATGAAGATAAAAGCACCCACTTCTCATATATGGAAAGGGTGCCTAAATAAAATACCGTGTATTCAATTTTCGAAACCTCCGAGTTGATGGTTCTTTTGTTGTAATAGTTCAAAAAAGAGATCTTTATTATGATCTAGTAATGCCTGGTCGATTAAATGATCAATGTTTTTCTGCTCCAATTCTGTAATGAGCTGATCTACTTCGCCAACAGTCACTGAAGATACAAGTGGTAACTGAGGCTTTGGCGTAGCGCTTTCAAGAATCGGTGCTAAATGATCATGAACATTTGTAATTAATAATAATTGATATAATGGCAGTCGGATAAAACGATTCCCTTTCTGGAAAACAAATACCTCAGATATATTTTCAATTTGCTGTGTATTCAAGTTGATAATCATCTCTTTACCTTCAATGGGAATGAAATGGAAAATCTCATTCTCTTTTAATATAGAGAAATATTGATAAGCAAACACGAGACGTAGTTTGTCTCCAGTAATCTTCGTGTAAAATGGCTTCATATATTGAACTTGCATCATCCTTCATCCCTCCTTATTTATCTGATTATTCAGATTTTAACACAAATAAATTATCTTGTTAACTATCTTCTCCTTGATTTTTTTCTTTCTAATCATTCGGCTTATCATGTGCGCATTTTAATCGTATAATGGAAGGACAGTCTTTTTTTCTTTATACTTACATGCTCACTAGCTATACATTTTGAAAGGAGTGAGGTTATGGCATTGTCTATTGCCCAATTAGCTAAGGAACACCAAGAATTTATCCTTGCCAGATTGCAGGAAGCTGAACAGGCGTTACATCCTTCCTCTACTGAAGACGAAGAGCTAGTGCGTCGTGCTGTTTTTTCAGTGCGGAACAAATCAGTTGTCTTTGAACGTTTTAATGGAGCGAGTTCTATATTATATGCAAGCGTACAGGATGTCAGACCTGCTTCTGTAGAAATTGATTTTGCCAAAGAGGAGTTGAGCTGTAACTGTCCTCAGCTAAAATGGTGTAGACATCAAGTTGGCGCATTGCTTGCCCTCTATCAGCATTTTGACTCTGTGCAAAATTGGTCAAGCGCTTGGCGTGCGCAAAAATCAGTGCAATTAAAATCATTAGCAGATGAACGAAGTCCAGAAAGCTGGCAATTGATGGTCAATGAAGTCATGAAACGTTTATTACCACCTGGGCGTATTTTAGAAGGATATGGCCTTTCTGCTATACGGACAGATGCAATGGAGCGACTTCAACGGCATACGCCATTCGAACGTGAGTGGCAGCCACTTTATAAGCTTTATATGGAGCTATCGATCTTTAATACAATATGGCGTCATTTAAATGAGACAAAAGGACATTCGTTGGATTCTCCTTATATGAAATATTTTATTGATCAAAGTGTCCAATCATTCGAAAGTATATTGACCGAACTAAATGGCCGATCACGACTTTTTGCCACTGATCCATTCTATGATGCGATTCAGGAATTAGTTAGGAAGTTTTTATTGGAACGACAAGGATTGTTTGCTGAACGACTACAAATTTATATGCTACTTTGGGCCGTGCTTTTTTATGAAAAGCCGCGACGCGAACAGGAATTAGCACTTATCAATAACCTTGAGAATCCTTCATCTGAGATTTCCTTGCAGTCATTACAACTGCTATTTTATGTACTGCTACAAAAAGAAAGTTTATTACAGGAAAGAATTGCCCATATTGATGTACAACATATGCAGGACCTTTTTGAGCTGGCTACCTTTGCAAAACGTGCTGGCGAATCACTCGCACAGACCATTATTTTACGTGCGATGCTACCATTTACCGAAGTCTTTTTACAGCAAACTGTGCCAGTTGTAAAGCGAGCTCAATACGTACGGCAATTCCAGCTTTTATACGAAGACATACAGCTTACAGAGGAAGAGGAAGCTACATTATATAGTGCATTTGGTGTTTACGGGCTTCAACCGTTTTCGTTCTTTCTTATTAAAAAAGGACGTTATCGTGAATGGGCAGCCCTTCATCAGCTAAACCTCTCCTCCCTTTCCTATTTAGAAATGTGTGGATTAAAGGATGTGCTTCAGGTTGCTCCTGCGACAGTATTGCCCTTATATCATCTATATGCCATGGCTGAAATTACACAAAAATCACGTATGAACTATAAGCAGGCTGTACGAATCTGGAAAAGTATGCGTAGCGCAGCAAAGCGTGCTGGTAAAACGGCTTATTTTGAAACATATATGCAAACAATTCGTGCAGAGTATAAACGACTCCGTGCATTACAGGAAGAAATTGAGAAAGGAAACTTAGTATGATGACTATAAATGCTCCTTCCCCGTTTTCAAAAAAATTACAGCTTCGTATTCATGCAGCACAGGAAGGATATTTTACGTTACAGGGATTTACTGCTGATGGTGCAGCAATGGACGCAGACTCACTCATTTCTTCATTATTTTTTAACTATGAAGCGAATGTCTATGGGATATTAACCAATCGTTCAGAGCTTACGATTGAGGTTTCAACCTCTGAGCTCCTTGATATTTTTTCACAGCGTTATCTACATCCTTTTATTGAATGGCAAGGTGTAAACACAGAAAGTCAGGTGTTGCTAGAAAAAGCGTCGGCTTTACAAACGTATTGGCAGGAGCCTTCGCTCTGGTCACATGCAGTTATTGCAGATGATTTTTCCTCGCTAACATTCCCTCTGGACGGTGTTGAAACAGCTTTATTAGAAACGGCTGTGCAGCAAAAACTGGCACAAGCAGGTCTTATACTATCTGATTTACCAAAGCTAGTGCCATTTTTCTTGCGTGGTGGCTGGCCACTAGAGCAGGAACGACAGGCAGGTGCAGTGACTGTCTCCCTACGCTTAAGTGAGCCTGAGGAAGATTCAGAAGTTTGGCTTTTAGAAACAGTACTTAGCACGGCTACAGCCAAAAACTACTGGACGCCTGCTATGCGAAAGCAGTCACTACCAATTGCTGACGCTCTACCAGCAAGATGGCAAATGTATGCTGAAGCTATTGAACAACAACAAGGACAAATTGCAGATCTTCTTTCTAATGAAGATGTACGTAACGATATTTTCATCCGTATTATGCTTGAGGATTTACAAGTTCGAACATTTTTACGTGAAGATTTAGCAAGATTACAGGCACTCGGCTTTGACGTTGTATTACCGGCTTGGCTTAAGGATTTAAAACAGTCAAAAATGCGTGTTCGTGTAAGTACTGGTAATGTATCGACAAAGAAGGTTGCTGGACTAGATGATATTTTAACATTCAAATGGCAGTTTTCTATGAACGGACAGTCCATTTCACCTGAGCAATTTAAAAAGCTTGTAGAGGAAAAACGCGAATTCATTCGTATAGGTACTGAATGGTTTAGAGTCGATGCAAACTGGATGCAAGAAATGCGTACATTGATGCAGCAAGCAGAAGATGAAAGCTGGACTGTTCGTGAATTGCTATTCCGCGAGCTACCAGAGGATTTATCCTTACCTCTTGAAGAAGAGGATGCCGATGATGAAATGCGAGATGACCCAATTTTTGCATTTGAATTGCAACAATCGCTTAAATCCTATATGGAGCAGCTTCAAGAGAAAAAAGGACTTCCGTCAGTACCGGTTCCTACATCTTTGCAGGCCGAATTACGTCCTTATCAGCATGAGGGCTTCGAATGGCTTGTCTTCATGCGCGAACAAGGCTTTGGTGCGTGTCTAGCTGATGATATGGGTCTTGGTAAAACGGTTCAGCTTATTTCATATTTGCTTTATCTTAATGAAACGATTAAGGATACAAAGCCAGCCATCATTATTTGTCCTACATCAGTGTTAGGCAACTGGCAAAAGGAACTGGCCCGTTTTGCTCCTTCTTTGATTGTGCATACGCATTATCAGGCGAATCGAGCAAAGGAGGATGCTTTTAAACAGCTAGTAGAAAGAGAAAAACCACATGTAATTTTATCTACTTACGGCACCGTATCTCAGGATGCTGAGTTTTTACAGGAAGTAGAATGGGCAACAGTTGTACTGGATGAAGCTCAAAATATTAAAAATATGCAAACGCTCCAATCAAGAGCTATTCGTAAATTACAGGGTACGCATCATATTGCTTTAACAGGTACTCCAGTGGAAAACCGGTTATCGGAGCTATGGGCAATTTTTGACTTTATCCATAAAGGCTATTTAGGTAGCTTCGGTCGCTTTAACGAAGAATTTATTTTACCGGTAGAACGAGATGAGTCTGAGTCACATAAACAGAAGTTACGTACAAAAATTCAACCGTTTTTACTTCGTCGTACAAAACGTGACCCACATTTACAACTTAACTTACCAGATAAACAAGAGTCTCATGATTATTGTCCATTAACAACTGAGCAAGCATCTCTATATGAAGGATATATATTAGAGACGCTCGATCAGCTAGAGCAATTAACAGGCTTTCAAAAAAAAGGACGCGTCTTAAAGATGCTCAGTAAGTTAAAGCAATTATGTAATCATCCTGCCTTGTATTTAAAAGAACCTTTCGAGGATGCCGAATCAATGCTGACTCGTTCTACGAAATTAGAACGTATCGTGCAAATGGCTACAGAAATTGTGGACAATGGCGAGCAGTGCCTCATTTTCACACAATATATTGGAATGGGACAATTACTACAGCATTGTTTTAGTGAACTATATAATATTGATGCACCGTTCTTAACAGGTGCAATGCCTAAGCAGCAGCGTGACCGCTTAGTAGAGGCTTTTCAGGCAGGAGAGTTCCCAATATTTATCCTTTCCTTAAAAGCAGGTGGAACAGGGCTAAATTTAACAGCTGCAAATCATGTATTACACGCAGATCGCTGGTGGAATCCAGCCGTTGAAAATCAAGCGACAGACCGTGCATATCGAATTGGTCAAACACAATTTGTGCAAGTGCATAAGTTTGTTACTATTGGTACCATCGAAGAGAAAATCGATAAAATGCTTGCTCAGAAATCTGCATTATCAGAAGAACTAATTCAATCAAGCAAGTGGTTAACTGAGTTAGAAGATGATGAACTTCGTGATTTAATGACGCTCGATTTTTAAAGATTTGAAGTGCGCCAAGAGCAAAACGTTCTTGGCGCTCTTTTTTTTCAGTGGATCTTGCTTGTTACTTCTTCCCCTACTTACTTCATATTTATATTTAGTTGTGTTTAAAAGGCTCATTGCTGTGCGGTCTTCAGCAATGAACTACGTTATGAAAGGTAAACATCATTCCTCTCTAAATTGATTACGGTGCAAGTATAGAAGGAGAATGGCGGATCAGACAACTTGCACTTGCCCCGTATGTACCATTTAGGACTGCGATACTACTGGTAATTGTACTTCTACTTCAGGTAGTACAAAATCCTTTAAAGCCGTCCTGCTCATCAGGTGGCTTTGGCAACACAATAGCCCCGTCACTATCCCTTGGCTTAAGCTGATAAAATCGGACATCTTCTACGACTACCTCTGTTATAAAAACCTTTGTGCTTTTTTCATCTAAAAATGATCTTGATTGAATACGACCATTTGCCCCAATTAATGAGCCTTTTCCGCAATATTTGACGATATGCTCTGCAAGCCTTCCCCATACTGTACAAAGAATAAAGTCAGCATCCACTTCCCCACGACTGTTTTTGTAATTGCGATTAATGGCTAGTGAAAAATGTGTTTGCACGCGATTTCCAGATAAGTGTCGTAACACTGGATCCTTTGTTAACCTTCCGACCAGTCCGACTTGGTTCATTGATTCACCTCCTTTGCTTTTGATTGCTCTCATCATACAAAAATTAATTCAGCATTGGCAAAAGTCGATTTTTATCATTTCCTTTAGTTTTTAATCATAAATTGGGTATATTGAGGTTTTTACTTTTCAATTATTGAATGATTTTTCGGGCTGAATGCTTTTCACTGTAGTAGCAAATGCTAATTGTTGAAATATGCAATTTAGCTGTTTTTGTTGATTGTGCAAAAAGAGAATGGCCCCTTCCATAAACAGTGCTAATTGAATATGTTATACTAAAAAAGATGACCGACTTAGGAGGATATTACATAATGAAAACGTTTAAGATGCTTTCCTTTGACCTTGTCACAAAAGACGGCATGCAACCTTTCCCTTTAGTCGATGGTATTATTATTAACCAAGAAAATAGCCATCAATCTTGGATTCTTGAACTGTTTATGGACCGACAATATCGTTCAACTTTTGATGAACTTTTAGCAAATGCTACTGTCTTTAATGTACGTGCAGTTATTTCATTTCCAGATAATGATCCTGCTCCTTTCCAGGTTGCCGTACATACAGTTCAAGAAATTGGCGAGCACATCTCTGTCCTGTTAAAAGGAAAGCTCAAGATAAAACGCTCAAAATATGCCGAGCAATTGCTTGCCGAGTTGCTAGCTGAGGGTGTTACTTTAGATAAGTTATTGGACCGCTTCTCGCACGATATGAAAGAACGACCAAAACTAAAAAATGATTGAACTTGATTTAACGATGCAAACATCTGCATCGTTATTTTTTATTGGACAGGTATAGATTTTAAGGTACAATACGATGTAAAAATTATAGGAGGTAACTATACTTGACTATTGCTATTAGAAAAAAGCCTGTTAAATTACTGTGGCTTGAGGCTTTAAAGAGGCGGTTGTTCGATGAGGATCCAGATTTTAGCTATTATAATGAGCAATTTCGACGACTCGATGCCGGCTTTGCTGGTGAAAGGAGAGTGGACCGTGAATGGCTTGAATTAGTATGTCCCTATACTTTTTTAGTGTTACATAATTTAATACTGATCAATTCTGCACACCATTCACATCAACTCGATACACTTTTCATTTGCCGTCATTTTATGCTAGTTGTTGAAATAAAAAATATTAACGGCCGTCTTGATTTTGACGATACTACCCATCAGTGTATCCGAACAAAGCCAGATGGTACTGTTGAAGGATTTCCAAATGCACTTACTCAGACCCAACGACATATGCAATTTCTTAAAGTTATTTCCCAAAACTATTCTCTCCCCATTGAGGGCGCAGTTATTATTTCTAACCCCTCCGCGATCATTGCCAGTCATCCAAACACAATTCCGATTTTTCATGTTTCAGGACTTCAAAAACATCTCCATTCTCTTTTTAAAAAATATACACAACCTATTTTAAGCGATGAACAACTAACTCAAATGGCTCAACAACTTCTTAGTCGGCATCAGCCATCGAAAATTCCGACTTCTCTTGATGCTTCACGATTTCGCCAAGGCGTGCTTTGCCCGAAATGCCAATACAAGTCCCAAATGCAATTTGCTCGGGGAATTTGGAAATGTTCATACTGTCGCTATGCAAGCGAAGAAATTTTTGCTGAAGCCTTACAAGATTATCGATACTTAGTTAGACCGACAATTACCAACAAACAGTTACGTGAATTTTTCAATATTCATTCCAGTGATGCTGCCAATCGTTTACTTAGAAAATTCCAATTTCCCTATACAGGTTCTTATAAAAATCGCGTTTACCAATTACCTGAGGATTTAGTGGACTATATGAAGCCATTTTTCCGTTCTTCTTGAGGGGTTCTTGTGTGCGGGGATTTGCTTTTTTTCCGCTTTGTGGGTATTTGCTTTCCTTCCGCGGGTATTCACTTCTCTTCTGCGGGTATTTCCTCCTTTCGCGGGTATTTACTTCTCTTCTGCGGGTATTCACTCCTCTTCCGCGGTATTCACTCCTCTTCCGCGGGTATTCACTCCTCTTCCGCGGGTATTTCCTCCTTTCGCGGGTATTTGCTTCTCTTCCGCGGGTATTCACTCCTCTTCCGCGGGTATTCGCTTCCCTTCCGCGGGTATTTCCTCCTTCCGCGGGTATTCGCTTTCCTTACGCGGGTATTTCCTCCTTTCGCGGGTATTTGCTTCTCTTCCGCGGGTATTCATTCCTCTTCCGCGGATATTTCCTCCTTTCGCGGGTATTTGCTTCTCTTCCGCGGGTATTTGCTTCCCTTCCGCGGGTATTCGCTTTCCTTCCGCGGATATTCACTTCTCTTCCGCGGGTATTTCCTCCTTTCGCGGGTATTTTCTCCTCTTCCGCGGGTATTTCCTTCTCTTCCGCGGGTATTTCCTCCTTTCGCGGGTATTCGCTTCCCTTCCGCGGGTATTTCCTTCTCTTCCGCGGATATTCACTCCTCTTCCGCGGGTATTTGCTTCCCTTTCGCGGGTATTCACTCCTCTTCCGCGGATATTCACTTCTCTTCCGCGGGTATTCACTCCTCTTCCGCGGGTATTCGCCCCTTCCGCGGGTATTCGCCCCTTCCGCGGGTATTCGCTTCCCTTCCGCGGGTATTTTCTCCTCTTCCGCGGGTATTCGCTTCCCTTCCGCGGGTATTCTCTTCCCTTCCGCGGGTATTTCCTCCTTCCGCGGGTATTCGCTTCTCTTCCGCGGGTATTTCCTCCTTTCGCGGGTATTTCCTTCTCTTCCGCGGGTATTTCCTCCTCTTCCGCGGGTATTCACTTCTCTTCCGCGGGTATTCACTTCTCTTCCGCGGGTATTCACTTCTCTTCCGCGGGTATTCACTCCTCTTCCGCGGGTATTCACTCCTCTTCCGCGGGTATTTCCTCCTTCCGCGGGTATTCGCTTCTCTTCCGCGGGTTATTTCCTCCTTCCAGCGGGCCGCGAGTATTCACTCCCTCCCTCCGCGAATTTAAAATATAAAAAAGAGTGTTCCATTAGTTGGAAACACTCTTTTTTAAATTATCGCGTAACTTTCTCTTCGACGATCTTTTCTTTAACTACGCCATTAGCATTTGGAACGTTGTTATAGCCATTTGTACCATTTAAATCAGCATTTGTTCCTGGTGTTGTAGTTCCTGGTACTGTCGTCGTACCTGGTGTTGTAGTTCTTGGTGCAGTAGTAGTTCCTGGCGTTGTAGCTTCCGGAAGCACAGTGTTACGGTTAACACCATTAACGTCACGATTGTAAACGTCATTTCGTCTAGCCGGCTCTACAGTTTCTTCTACTTTCTCAACACCTCGGCGAACGTCGTGTTTAACGTTCTCCGCTGGTCTTGTTTCAACTGCTCTATTTCCCCAGTTACAACCTCCAAGGAATAAAGCAGCAAGAATAATTGCCAAAAATGACATTCTCCACATATGAAAAAACCTCCTTCCCTCGGTGCTATGTCAGCAAATACAATGTGTGTATTTGTGATCCTACATAGATTGCCCGGGAAAGGAGGGAACTATCCGATTTTTTTTTAAACTATTTTTGTTTTTCTTTTAACAATTGTTCAATGTATGCTGCTTCTGCTTTACAGTCGTAGCTATAATTTGTACCTAGCTCTTTTTGCAAGGCCTCAATTGTTTCAATTTGTTTAGCTGTTGGTTCTTCATTTAAAATTTTTGCAATTACATCGTCGATTTTCTGCGCCATCTCTTCATGGAAATCAGTACTCATCAAAACATCTGCTGGGATTTTTTCGATCCATGCGGCATTTTCTTGAAAATAAGTTTGCCAGTTAGCAATAAAGTCTTCCATAGAAAAACGCTCCTCTTTCCAATCAATACTTGCTAAGTATGATTCAAAAGATGTTGAAATCGAACGCGTAATGCTAATTTTAATACCTGAAGACAATTCCTTATACATCTATATAATCCTCCTACGTTTTAAAAACAAAACTACATGTATTCATTCACAATCACATATAGCGCCATTACATTTTTATAAAATACCGTGATTTCTTTATCTGCACTTTCTATAGATAAACTATTAAAAGATTAGCAGTAAAGATATTCTTCGATATAATTAGTTTAAATCTTTTAGCCTATAATTGCAAATTACACCTGTTTTGGTTGTGCAGGTCCAATAGCGAATAGAATATCCGCTTCACATACTAGTTCCCCATCGACTGTCGCCACACCGTGACCTTTGCCCATTACTCCACGTAGTTTCACGAACTCTACTTCTAATCGAAGTTGATCTCCTGGTACGACTTGGCGCTTGAAACGACAATTATCAATACCCGTTAAAAAAGCTAAACGACCTTTGAATTCATCTGCGTTTAATAATGCTACGCCACCAACTTGTGCTAGCGCCTCTACAATTAAAACCCCGGGCATTACTGGATAGCCAGGGAAATGCCCATTAAAAAAGTCCTCGTTCATAGAGACATTTTTTAAACCGACTGCACGCTTGCCTTCTTCTAATTCAACGATACGATCAACGAATAAAAAAGGATAACGATGTGGTAAAATTGCTTGAATTTGCTCTGCTGTTAACATTTCTTTTCCCCCTTAATGCTTAATATCAATTTCGCCTTGGCGTAATTGCCGCTGACGCTTCGCTTTCGCGCAGAAAACATGATGTTGGTCACTCAGGCGTTTTCACAGGATGTGAAGTTCTTAGCCTGAGTTCCTCTAATTCAGTAAATGTTACAAAACATTTGCTGAATGAAGATAAATAATATGTAAAACAAAGTATGGTAAAGAATAATATTATTCTTTACCATTCATAATATCAAATATATGCTGCCATGTTTCTGGTTTGAAAATATCCATGGCTTTACCTTGTCCAATTACACTATAGCCAATTATTGCACCTAAAACTGCGGCAACAACAACTAAGATGATAATAAGTACAACGCGTAGCCAAATCGGAATCAGCCGTATTTGCACCCATCGAACCTCTCGTTGCTTTCCATTTGAGCCGTGTTCCTTCTCTTCTGGTGGCGTATCGGTTTCTTTTGTTTGCATAGAACCTCGACTTGAATCGTTTGTCATAGATTGTACTCCTCTTCATTCCTTACTAAACAGTAATAACGGATTTACTATCGAATACCATTAATGAGCCCAAGCATTTGGTCTGCTAAAGTGACAGCTCTTGAATTGAATTGATAAGAACGCTGTGTCTGCATTAAATCCGTCATTTCCTTCGAAAGATTTACATTCGACATTTCAAGCGCACCGCTCTGCATACCAATTTGCTGACGATTTGCTCCTCGTAATTCAGTGACAACTTCAGCTTGCGTATATCCTAGCTGAGCCAGGTTATTCGGCAATCCAACATAGGATCCAGAAATGTCCTCCATAAGCTGTGGCTTTTGGAACTCTGTCACCCCTACATTAGTACGTCTAATATCTCCATTTGGATATGATGCCTCTAATACGCCCCCATCACGAATAGCGAAACTTTTTACATCATCTGGTAATGTAATAGCTTGTCCATTTTCGTTTGCCAATGGATATCCATCTGCAGTTACAACCATTACTGTTCCATTATTTAATGGTGATAAATAAAAGTCACCTTGACGAGTATACACTGTTTTTGTGCGATTTTCACCATCTGGCATTAAAATATTGAAATATTGTTTTGGTTTTGTAAAAGCTAAATCAAGGTCTCGATCTGTTGTTTGTAGAGAGCCTTGCTTTTGATTAGATTGGATTTGTCCAAGCATTGCACCTGAACCATAACGGATACCAACAGGTGATTGTCGAACAGCTCGATCTTGCTTGTCATTGTTAAATTGCTGATAAAGCAATTCATTAAATGTAGTTTCTTTTGATTTAAAGCCCTGTGTATTGCTATTGGCAATGTTATTACTAATTGTATCTAGTCTATTTTGTAATTGCCCCATTGTGTTTGTTGCAGTCATCATGGTACGTAGCATGATCAAACGCCTCCTGTTCGCCTATTATACTTTCCCGATTTCATTAGCAGCCTTTTCCATACTGCGATCATAAGCTTGTAACACTTTTTGGTTAGCCTCGAAAGCGCGATATGCTGTCATTAAATCAGTCATTGTGCGACTAGAATCTACGTTTGAGCCTTCTAGATAATTTTGACGCAGTGTAAAGGATACGCCATTGGCACCGTAAGCTGTCGGTAAGTTCTCACCGTTTTCTGTTCGGATTAAACCATTATCCTGTTTACGTAGCATGTTCGGATCCGTTGCATATGATACGCCAACACGAGCTACTTGCTGATCATTAACATAAATTGCTCCGTTCTCATCTAGGCGGAAATCATCATTTGGTAGCTGGATGCGTTGGCCTCCGTCTGATAACACATACAGCCCTTGTGGATTTACTAAATAGCCTTGACCATCTAATGTGAAATTCCCGTTGCGTGTATATGCTTCTCCGCCTTCTGGATGTGCTAAACGGAAGAAAATAGATCCACTAGTACCATCTGCATTTTGCGGTAAGTTTCCATCGATCAAAGCCATATCTGTCGTAAAATCAGTGCTATAGATTTGGCCTTGTATGTAATTTGGCAATGTTTCTTGCATATAAATCCCTGTATTTAATGCGCCAACTTGGCTCATATATTGAGAGCCTGCTTGCTGATTAGCCGGTGCATTCGTTTTTCCTACACTTGACATGAGCATATCGGGAAATGACCGAATTGTTGATTGGTCTGCTTTAAACCCTGGTGTATCCGCATTTGATAAATTATTGGTTAGTAATTCTGTTCGTCTTTGTTGTGCAATCATACCCGTTGCAACTGTATAAAACCCTTTAAACAAAGGACTCACCTCATTATATTTTTATAAGGATGCCGGCACTCGATCAATATTTTCAAGCATAATCCCTGTACCAATTGCTACACAATCCATAGGTTGCTCTGCAATGAATACAGGTACTTTTAGTTCTTCGATTAGTAGCTGGTCCATACCGTGTAGTAAAGCACCACCGCCAGTAATAATGACCCCACGATCAATTATATCAGCTGATAACTCTGGTGGCGTTTTTTCTAAAACATTTTTTGCAGATTGGACAATCATAGCAACCGATTCATGTAATGCACGTTCAATTTCTTCAGAGTGAATCGTTATTGTACGTGGTAAACCTGTCACCATATCTCGACCACGAATATCCATTGAATCGTTTCGGCTACCTTTAAAGACTGTACCGACTGTAATTTTAATGGCTTCTGCAGTACGTTCACCAATTAGCAATTTATATTCTTTTTTAATATATTGCAAAATATCATTATCAAAAATGTCTCCTGCTACCTTAATGGACTCACTCGTTACAATATCACCCATTGATAGGACTGCAACATCTGTTGTTCCGCCGCCAATATCGACTACCATATTGCCGCTAGGTTGGAATATATCCATGCCTGCACCAATTGCAGCTACTTTTGGTTCTTCTTCTAAGTATACTTTTTTTCCACCTGATTTTTCTGCGGCTTCACGGATAGCTTTTTGCTCAACACTAGTAATGTTCGTTGGACAGCAAATTAAAATACGTGGTTTAGCTAAAAATCCTTTTACATCTAACTTGTTGATGAAATGTCTTAGCATGGCTTCTGTAACGTCAAAATCCGCAATGACACCATCTCGTAGTGGACGAATTGCAGTAATGTTACCAGGTGTACGCCCTACCATTTGGCGAGCCTCTTCCCCCACCGCTAATACTTTATTTGTTTTTTTATCAATCGCCACAACAGATGGTTCATTTAAGACGATTCCTTTACCTTTAACGTGTATTAATACGTTCGCAGTTCCTAAGTCAATGCCAATATCTTTCGAAAACATTTTATAATTTCTCCTTCCCGCCATTTCCAACTACATAACGTTCATTTTTATCTGTTTATCTAGAATATTTTATCATATCCTTTTGGTAATTTCACCTAATTTTAGTGAATAGAACTGCATTCCTTTCAATTATATGAACAGTTATCGAAAAGAAGAAATTGCCTAAACAATTTTTTATTTGGTTCATCATCGAAAGTTTGAGCTGACACTTTTCAAGCGTATTTATGTGATTATGTTGATTGTAGTGGAGGATGGGCGACTCCTCGGGGATTAGCGATAGAGGAATGAAGGCTACCATCACATCCTGTGATAACGCCTTCGTGACCAACATCGGTGCCGCTGCCGCTTCGCTTTCGCGCAAAAAACATCTGTTGGCCCGAGACCCTGCAGTGAAGCGGCTCATCGGACACCCCCAAGAAGCTTTGCTCTGTGCGAAAGCGAAGCGTCAGCAACAACAAAGCGCAGTCGGAACGGAAATCAACCATACGTTATTGTGATGAATTCATTTTTATATGAATACTTTGAAGATTTATCGGAACAAAATCTCGTTTTATCGGAACAATTTTAGCTTTTATCGGAATATTTTCTCGTTTTATCGGAACAATTCCTGTTTTTCTCTACTATGGGCAACTACTTGGGGATCAGCGCCACAGACGAGACCCTGCAGTGAAGCGGAAGTTGTCTGTGCGGCAGCGACAAATGTTTTATCTGTGCGAAAGCGTAGCGTCAGCAACAAAGCGCCCAGCCGGAACGGAAATCAACCCCACGTTATTGTGAGTAGCTTTTTATGAGGAAATATGTATCTAACTTGTCCTACTTTGCATAAAAAAAGAACGAATCATTCATGACTCGCTCTTTCTTTCCACTTGTTTTTCGTTGCCTCTCCTCCGCGAATATGACGTACGGCCTTATGGTAGGCGAGTATTTCCTTTACTTGCTCAGCTAATCCTTCATGAATTGTTGGCAGTCGCTCTGTTAAATCTTTATGCACCGTACTTTTTGAATAACCTGTCATTTTCGCGAGGACACGCACAGTCTCACGCGTCTCAATCAATAATTCACCGAGGCGTATACAGCGCTTCCGAATGTGCTCGTGCACGTTCTTCGTCCTTTCCACACAAATTCACAAATGGCTTTGGCATCAGATGCACGTCTGCGCATTTCTTCAAATTATGTAAAGACAAAGCTATTCAGAACACATTTTACATTTTCACGATAAATTACTGATTTTTTATGCATTTTTTAGTATTCGTTTCTCTCATTGAAAGTGATCATTTTCATTGTTTGGGAGAAAAGAAAGTGCCTATTATCAATTATGCTTCTGCATAATCGATAGTAGGCACGATGCTGGGCTTGAGTTACTCTAGTTTAGCAGCCGCTGAACTAAGTTAAAAGCCTAGTAATTTTTTCGGATTAATATATTTTCCGTTTTCAAGTACTTCAAAATGCATGTGAACGCCAGCTGCTTGGTTCCACTCATTGTCAGTCGCTTTTCCAAGTACCTGACCTTGTGTTACCTCATCGCCTTCCTTGACAGCAATGTCTTTTACAGAGCTATAATTTGTTTCCTTACCATTTGCATGCTCGATAACAATTTTATTGCCTGTAAATGCATCAAGTTTTACTTGTTTTACTTTACCGCTTAAAGCAGCAAGTACTTCGAATTCTTCACCATTCATAGAAAGAGAAATACCGGAAGATGTCGTAAATGTTTGATTAAATACCATTAGTGCTTTTTCACGTGACTCTGCATTAGCCTCTACATCATAAAACTCTTGTGAAACTTGAATTTTATTAAGATTTGCTTCCTTGAATGGGTACTTCATATTTTCTGTTCGTGCATTGGTTTCAACTACAGGACCTGAATCTACTTCTGCTACTTCTGGTAATGGAGCCTCTTCTACTTTTGATACGAGACTATTGTAACCAAGTAGCAAACCTGCTAGCATTAGAGCACCACCAGCGTAAACAACTGGCCAAAACCATGGTTTCTTCTGTAATTGAACTTTTTCATCTTGATTTTGAGAAGTTTTACTATTTTTATCCTCTCTCATTTTCATCACCTCTAGTTGCAGTGTGAACAACTAGAAGTTATTTTAAACATGCATCTATCTTTTTTATCTCAATATCTTGATAATAGTAGTGTAAAATTTCGGTAGCAGTTTTCCCATCACTTGCCATAGCCTCTGCTCCATATTGACTCATACCTACCCCATGCCCGTATCCTTTCGTGCTCACCTGCACTTTTCCAGCAGTTGCGTTATATGCGATTTTAAAGTCTGTTGATGATATTTGTAAAAGTGTTCGAACTTCTCGTCCTGACCATACATTCTTCCCTAGCTGCATGCGCTCAACACGTCCCGAATCATTTAAAAAGAACTGTACACGGTTGAAATCGTTTGCCTGCCATTTAACAGGCCATAGTGCATTCCATTCAGTCAATGTCCATTCTTTCATCGCTGCAAACTTTGGTGATGATAGATCCGAATTACTCGCAACGCTTTGTAGATATGGTACATCATTGCCACTAAATTCGTAGGCACTTTCTGTTTTACCATTACTAGTAGAGTGAAACATTGCCGTAATTAATTCATTATTATATAGAAGAACTTGTCCTTTCGTTTCGTTAATAGCCTCGACAATTTTCTTTTCATTCCCCGGGAAATTGCTAGTCCAATTCTCTTTTCTTTGCTCCTTATTGTAAAAAACTTGTTTAGCAACAGTAGGAGCGATGGCTATTTTACCGTAATTTGTCGATTTCAATGCGTAAGTCCTTGCGGCAATAGCCTGTGCCTTTAAAGCTTCTTTTTTAAATGAAACAGGCATTTCTGCGGCTATCACACCAGTCACATACGTTTCTAAAGGGATTTTCTCCGGTTGTCCCTCCACTTCTATGAATATTTCACAAGCTTGCTCTGTTGTTGTTGCAGGCGAATCCTCAACCGTACGTCTCTCACCAAATGCCACAGGAAGCATATATAATGCTCCAATCAAACAAATCATGCCTATACTCATTATCCATTTTTTCATAAGGAATAATATGCTGAAACTTTTCAAAATATACGATTGAGGGCTCTCTAAAAATCTCTTATCACCATAACTTGAAGTTAATTTCCGTTCCGGCTGGGCGCTTTGTAGCTGCCGCTTCGCTTTCGCTACAGAAAACATTTGTAGCTGCCGCTTCGCTTTCGCACAGAGCAAAGCTTCCTGGGGGCGTCAGGGCAACAGATGTTTTTTGTGCGAAAGCGCAGTGTAACGTAGCGACAGCGACACGAGGTTGGTCACGAAGGCGTTCTCACAGGATGTGATGGTTTTAGCCTTTGTTCCTCTTTCGCTGATCCCCAAGGAGTCGCCCAGCCGCCACTTCACTTTTAACATGGTATACGTTTTAAAATCGCTAAATAGGACCTCACATCCTCTTAAATGATGGAAATACGCTTCTTTCCACAGATACATTGTCACTGTTAAAACGGTTTTAGTCCTCTTTCTTTTCTATTGCAGCATCACTCTCGCCAGCATGGACTAAACTATAAAGAAAAAACCCTTTGCTCCTATGCAAAGGGTTTTGAAATTTATTTAGTTTGTTGGTAATTCAACAGTTGACTTCTCTTTAATGATAACATCCTCAACTGGTACACGTTCAATTTGTGCGCCAAGTGAAGCCAATTTGCCATGGAAATCGACATAACCACGATCTAAGTGATGCAGTTTTGTAACTCTAGTTATACCTTCAGATACAAGTCCTGCTAAAATTAGTGCAGCCGCAGCTCGTAAATCAGTCGCCATTACTTCAGCACCCTGAAGATTTATAGGCCCTTCGATAAACACAGAACGTCCTTCTATTTTAGCACTGGCATTCATACGACGGAACTCCTCAACATGCATAAAACGATTTTCAAAAACCGTTTCCGTAATTATACTCGTACCTTCAGCAGTTAACATCAAGGCCATCATTTGAGATTGCATATCTGTCGGGAAACCTGGATGTGGCATAGTTTTAATATCAACTGCTTTTAATGTTTTAGAAGCGCGTACGCGGATTCCTTCATCTAGCTCAGTGATTTCTACACCCATCTCACGCATCTTTGCAATTAATGCTGTCATATGTTCTGGAACTGCATTTTCAATCGTTACATCACCTTTTGTAATTGCTGCTGCAACCATAAATGTGCCAGCTTCAATACGGTCAGGAATAATATGATGTTCTGTTCCATATAATGTATCGACTCCTTCGATACGAATCGTATTCGTACCTGCACCGATAACACGGCCACCCATACTATTAATGAAGTTTGCAAGATCTACAATTTCAGGCTCTTTCGCTGCATTTTCAATTACAGTTGTTCCTTGCGCTAACGCTGCAGCCGTCATAATATTTTCTGTTGCCCCAACGCTAGGGAAGTCCAAATACACATTTGCGCCTTTTAAACGTCCGTCTGCCTTCGCCTCTACAAAACCATGACCAAAAGAAATTTTTGCTCCCATAGCCTCAAAGCCCTTTAAATGTAACTCAATTGGACGGGAACCGATTGCACAGCCCCCAGGTAATGCAACACGAGCATAGCCATTTCGAGCAAGTAAAGAACCCATCACTAAAATCGATGCACGCATTTTACTAACATATTCAAATTGAGCTTCACTAGAAAGTTCTTTTGTTGTATCTATATATACTGTATTATCCTCAGGTATATATGTAACAGCCGCATTTAGACTTTTTAGTACTTCATTTATAGTAAAGACGTCTGCTAAGTTAGGGACTTCCTTAATTACATTTTCTCCTTTAGAAGCAAGTAAAGCTGCTGCTAGGATTGGTAACACCGCATTTTTTGCGCCCTCTACGCGTACTTTCCCCTGTAGCTGTTGGCCGCCAGTCACTATTATTTTTTCCACCCTATGTCCCTCCGAATTCAATCTATTAACCTATCAAAATTTTATTTTAAAAAGAAGTATAATGTCATAATCAGTAAACAAACAACTCTATAGTACAACTTTTCTGACGCTCGTTCAAGCATCCAAATCACTATTTTACGGCATTTTTTAATATTTTGCTATTTATTTATTGTACGCATGATTTTTTTTTTTGTGAATGACCAATAACACGGGAGATAAGCGTTAATTTTATATATATACCCAAAGATATGTGAACAAAAAACAAAATCTCACAAATTTCTTTTTTACATATTTCAAAGGACCACATAAATTATGTTATAAAGTCCTGTGAAATATGTAGATTTAATACTTAACATAGAGGGTCTATTAAAATAAATACGGAAGATTCCCTGACCACTTTGAAATTTGGAGAAAGAAATTTGAAACGGCTGATCCTACCGCAATGCTTAATAAAATATAAATTAGTTGGACTTGAAATACTTTATTCTTCTTAAAGAGCTTTTCTAACATAAATGCTTGTAGCGCATAAAAGGTAATAGCGATAAAAAATATATGCGATAAAATACCTATTAAAGCTTCCTGCCCTATTGCCTCATAAATTCCCATGTTTGTTCCTCCATAATAATTCCTCTTGCCAATGCTTAAACGGTACATTTGAGATAATGTTAAAAAACGGACAGATGTTGAATCTGCCCGTTAAAATTTGAATTAGATATTACCCTCATGAACGTTGATACGATTCAACGCACGTTTTAATGCTAGGTCAGCACGTTTGAAATCAATGTTATCTTGTTTATCTTGAAGACGACCTTCAGCACGTTTAACGGCTTCTTTAGCACGTTTAACATCGATGCTTTCAGCAATTTCAGCAGATGGCGCTAAAATTGAGATTTTTTCAGGGCGAACTTCAATAAAACCACCGCTTAAGGCAACTAGTTCAGTTGAACCGTCTTCTTTTTTAAGCTTCACTGCACCAATTGCAAGTGGAGCAACCATAGGAATATGGCCTGCAAGAACACCGATTTCACCTGAAGTTGTTTTAGCGATTACCATTGATACTTCAGAATCGTATACTGGGCCGTCGGGAGTGACAATATTGACTAGAACTGTCTTCATATTTTTTCCTCCTCGTCCCTAGTATTAAACCTCTACGCCCATGCTTTTCGCTTTTTCAACCACTTCATCAATAGATCCAACTAGACGGAAAGCATCTTCTGGTAGGTGATCCCATTTGCCATCAAGGATTTCCTTGAATGAGCGAACAGTTTCTTTAACAGGTACATAAGAACCTTTTTGACCAGTGAATTGTTCCGCAACGTGGAAGTTTTGAGATAAGAAGAATTGAATACGACGAGCACGTTCTACTGTTTGTTTATCTTCATCAGATAATTCATCCATACCTAAGATAGCAATGATATCTTGTAATTCACGGTAACGTTGGATTGTACGTTGTACGCCAGTAGCGATTGCGTAGTGCTCAGCGCCTACGATTTCTGGTGATAAAGCACGAGAAGTCGAAGCTAATGGGTCAACCGCAGGGTAGATACCCATTTCTGATAATTTACGCTCAAGGTTAGTAGTTGCATCTAAGTGGGCGAAAGTTGTAGCCGGAGCCGGATCAGTATAGTCATCGGCTGGTACATAAATCGCTTGAATAGAAGTTACAGAACCTTTGTTAGTAGATGTGATACGTTCTTGTAATTTACCCATTTCAGTTGCAAGTGTTGGTTGGTAACCTACCGCAGAAGGCATACGACCTAATAGGGCAGAAACCTCAGAACCTGCTTGTGTGAAACGGAAGATATTGTCGATGAATAAAAGTACGTCAGCACCTTGCTCATCACGGAAGTATTCTGCCATTGTAAGACCAGTTAAAGCTACGCGCATACGTGCACCTGGTGGCTCGTTCATTTGACCGAATACCATCGCTGTTTGCTTGATAACGCCTGAATCGCTCATCTCGAAGAATAAGTCGTTCCCTTCACGAGTACGCTCACCTACACCAGCGAATACAGAGATACCTGAGTGCTCTTGTGCGATGTTGTTGATTAATTCTTGGATTAATACAGTTTTACCTACACCGGCACCACCGAATAGACCGATTTTACCACCTTTAATATATGGTGCTAATAAGTCTACTACTTTGATACCTGTTTCAAGAATTTCAACTGTAGTTGAAAGTTCATCGAAAGTTGGTGCTTCGCGGTGAATTGAATCACGACGAACGTCAGCTGGAATCTCTTCACCTAAGTCGATTACTTCTCCAAGTACGTTGAATACACGACCTAAAGTAACTTCACCAACTGGTACTGAGATAGCTTTTCCTGAGTCTGTTACTGCTGCTCCACGTTGTAAGCCATCAGTAGATGACATTGCAATTGTACGAACAGAATCATCACCTAAATGAAGAGCAACTTCTAATGCAAGAATTGTTGGTTCTTCATTAGGACGTTCAATCTTAACTGTTAGTGAGTTATAGATTGCTGGTAATTGGCCATTGTCAAATTTTACGTCAACAACTGGACCCATTACTTGAATAACATGTCCTTTAATCATTACTGTGTATCCTCCTATCGTATTCTAATACGACATTGGGAAGCTGGGCCTATTCTAAGGCTGCAGCTCCACCAACGATTTCTGTAATTTCTTGTGTAATCGCCGCTTGACGTGCACGGTTATATTGCAATGAAAGGTCTGAAATAAGATCAGATGCGTTATCAGTTGCATTTTTCATAGCCGTCATACGAGAAGCATGTTCACTTGCTTTTCCATCTAATAATGCGCCGTAAACTAAGCTTTCCGCGTATTGTGGAAGTAATACTTCTAGAATTGCTTCACCAGATGGCTCAAATTCGTAAGAAGCATTACTGCTAGCAGGTGCAAGATCCGTTAATGGAAGAAGTTTTTTCTCTGTCACTTCGCTAGCAATAGCGCTGACAAAGTGATTGTAGTACATATAAAGTTCATCATACGTACCATCAGTGAACATACCAACAGCTTTACGAGCGATTTCTTTAATATCAGCAAATGTTGGTTGGTCCGGAAGACCGACAACATCGCTGATGACATTATGATCACGTTTCACAAAGTAGTCACGAACAACACGACCTACTGCTAAAATAACGTATTCGTCTTTTGATTTATGACGCTCGTCAATTGTACGTTGTACTTGACGTAGGATACTTGAATTGTAAGCACCTGCAAGACCACGGTCAGAACCAATGACTAAGTAAGCTGTTTTCTTAACAGGACGAGCAGTTAACATTGGATGTCCACTGTCTTTTGTCCCTGAAGCGATTGCGCCTACTACGTCCTGGATTTTTTCCATGTAAGGAACGTACGCTTTAGCGTTTTGCTCTGCACGACGTAACTTGGAAGAAGAAACCATCTGCATCGCTTTCGTAATTTGTTTCGTACTCTTTGTAGAATTAATACGACCTTTTATTTCGCGTAAGTTTACCACTGATATTTCACCACCTTTTGTTTTTTAATCAAGTGACTAGCTCGAACTTATTCTGATTTAGCGAAAGTTTTTTTGAACTCAGTTAAAGCTGCTACGTAATCAGCATCAGGAGCAAGTTCTTTTGTAGTACGAACGTGATCTAAAACGTTTGTGTGGTTTGTTTCTAACCAGCTTAAGAATTCACCTTCAAAGCGAACGATATCTTGTACTGGAATATCATCTAAGTGACCTTTAGTTAATGCATAAAGGATAGCAACTTGCTTTTCAACTTTAAGTGGTTTGTTTAGGTCTTGTTTAAGCACTTCAACCGTACGTTTACCACGCTCAAGTTTAGCAAGTGTGATTTTATCTAAATCTGAACCGAATTGAGCAAATGATTCAAGCTCACGGAATGCAGCTAAGTCAAGACGTAGAGTACCCGCAACTTTTTTCATCGCTTTAATTTGAGCAGATCCACCTACACGTGATACAGAAAGACCGGCGTTAATCGCTGGACGTACACCTGAGTTGAATAAGTCAGATTGTAAGAAAATTTGTCCATCAGTAATTGAGATTACGTTAGTTGGGATGTATGCAGAGATATCCCCAGCTTGTGTCTCAACGAATGGAAGAGCTGTAATAGAACCATTTTGATATGTTTCATTTAACTTCGCAGCACGTTCAAGTAAACGGCTGTGTAAGTAGAACACGTCACCAGGGTATGCTTCACGACCTGGAGGACGGCGTAGAAGAAGTGAAAGTTCACGGTAAGCTGATGCTTGTTTAGAAAGATCATCATACACGATTAATACGTGCTTACCTTGTAACATGAATTCTTCTGCCATAGAAACACCAGCAAATGGTGCTAAGTATAGTAATGGAGCTGGTTGAGACGCAGCAGCAGTTACAACGATTGTATAATCTAATGCACCGTGCTTACGTAACGTTTCAACTACACCACGTACAGTTGATTCTTTTTGACCGATAGCAACATAGATACAAATCATATTTTCACCAGTTTGGTTTAAGATTGTATCGATTGCTACTGATGTTTTACCAGTTTGACGGTCACCGATGATTAACTCACGTTGACCACGACCGATTGGTACTAAAGCGTCAATCGCTTTGATACCAGTTTGTAGTGGTTCGTGTACTGATTTACGAGCCATTACACCGAAAGCTGGACTTTCGATTGGACGAGATTTTGTTGTGTTGATTGGACCTTGTCCATCCACTGGTTGACCAAGTGGGTTTACAACACGGCCAATTAGTTCTTCACCAACTGGTACTTCCATGATACGACCTGTACGACGAACTTCATCGCCTTCTTTGATGTCAGCATATGGACCTAGGATTACGATACCAACGTTACCTTCTTCTAGGTTTTGAGCCATACCCATAACACCGTTAGAGAACTCTAAAAGCTCTCCAGCCATGGCGTTGTCGAGGCCATGAGCAAGTGCGATACCGTCACCAATACGGATAACTGTACCAACTTCGCTTACTTTAAGTTCAGATTCATAATTCTCAATCTGTTGTTTAATCAGACTGCTGATTTCTTCAGCCTTGATGCCCATGTATGTCACCTCTCACATTTCTAAATTATTAACCGATTAATTCACGTTTTAGGCGCTCAAGCTTGTTCGCTACTGAGCTATCATAAATATGATTACCGATTTGAACACGAATACCACCAAGAAGCGATGGATCAATTTCGTTTGTAATGTTTAATGATTGTTTCCCTACAAGTTTCGCAAATGTTGCAGAAATATTAGTGCTTTCTTCAGCAGAAAGTGCACGAGTAGAGAATACTGTTGCATCTGCAGTACCTTGTGCCTGTGCAGCAAGCTCAGCATATGCGTTCGCAATAAGCTTCACTTCGTTTACACGTTTTTTCTCAACAAGTAGTTGAACTGTGTGTAAAACATCTGGAGTTGCACTTGCAAAGATTTCAGCTACCATTTGTTTCTTACGTTCGATAGAGAACTTAGGAGCATTTAAAAGTGTTAAAAAATCAGGAGATTCTTTGACTACTTTTGTTAGCTCGTTTAAGTCTGCTCCAACTTCAGCAAGAATGTTTTTTTGTTGCGCTAATTCAAAAAGCGCTTGTGCGTAACGTTTTGCTACAGTTGAATTACTCATCGAGCTTCCCCTGCCTTCGCAATCGTCTCTTCAATTAGAGCACGGTTGTCAGCCTCAGAAATTTCTTTGCTAAGGACTTTAGATGCTGCAAGTACAGATAATGAAACGACTTCATCACGTACAGCTGCAATAGCTTTTTCTTTTTCAGACTCAATTTCACGTAAAGCCGATTCTTTTAAGCGGTTTGCTTCATTGCGAGCTGCAGTAAGAATTTCTTCTTTTTGCACTTCGCCTTGCTTCTTAGCGCCTTCAACAATCGATTGTGCTTCCGTACGAGCTTCTTTAAGAAGGCTCTTTTGTTCTTCTAAATATTGGTGCGAATCTTTGCGGGCTTTTTCAGCTGCTTCGATTTCACTAGCTACTAATTCTTCACGTTGTTGCATGATGCCCATAAGTGGACCCCAAGCGAACTTTTTAAGTAAAAGCATTAACACTAAGAAGATCACTAATGTTGCGGCGATATCGCCACCATTGAAACCTGGCTCAGCGCTGCCTAGTACAAGATAATCTAAAAACACGATTGTTTCACTCCCTTCAAGAGCTTTGACTTCAACATAATAAATTAATTACTTGAAAAACTACCTATTTTAAAAAGCTATATTTACACATAGCTTTTATCAGTTCCAAAATGAATGGCGAAGTTTCATCTGGAGATTCCTGCTTCGCCACTAGAATTCAGTATACAACTGAATTATTTGTTCATTACGATGAATGCGATTACAACTGCGATGATTGGTAGGGCCTCAACTAATGCTACCCCGATGAACATTGTAGTTTGAAGAACGCCACGTGCTTCTGGTTGGCGAGCGATACCTTCTACTGTTTTTGAAACGATAAGACCGTTACCGATACCTGCACCAAGTGCACCTAGACCGATTGCGATTGCTGCTGCTAATAAACCCATTTGAAAATTTCCTCCTTGGAATTGTTTGTTTTTTTTGGTTTAAGCATAATATTTATGCTTTATATTAATGGTCATCGCTCACTTTATGAGCCATGTAAACCATTGTTAACATTGTGAAGATAAAGGCTTGGATAAAGCCGATGAAAATAGAGAAACCTTGCCATGCCATCATTGGAACAATTGCCCCGATGAATCCAACAGCACCTGATGCTGCTAGGCCTGCGATTAAGCCAAGTAAAATCTCACCTGCATAAATGTTACCGTAAAGACGAAGACCTAATGTTAAAGTGTTCGCAAACTCTTCAACGATTTTTAGCGGGAACATGAATGACATTGGTTTGAAGAATGTACCAACATAATGGCCTGTCCCCTTCATTTTAATACCATAGAAATGTGTTAAGGCTAAAATCATTGCTGCAAGAGTCATTGTAACAGTTGGGTCGGCTGTAGGAGATTTCCACCAAAGTTCGCCGTCATAGACGATAGAGAATGGAAGACCTAATAAGTTAGATACAGCGATAAACATAATTAACGTGATACCTAAAATATGGAATCGTCCACCAGTTTTCCAGTCCATATTGCTTTTGATGATGTTCTTTACGAAATCCATAATCCATTCCATAAAGTTTTGCATACCTGTAGGTTTTAACTTTAGGCTTCTAGTTGAGATAAATGCAATTAAGAAAACGATTACGGCTGCAACTAGTAACATCATAACAGTTGAAAGGTTGAATGTTAGAGTAAACAAACCGAAATCAACTACTTTTAATGGAGCTTCATGATTCATTGTTATTTTTCACCTCTCTTTCTAATTTAAAGCACATTAGCGGTTCCTTACATGTGACACAATTCTCTCGACAAAGAGAAAAAAGTACGGAATCATTAGCCCTATGACCGTGCTAATTAAGTGAAAATAGTTTGGCAACGAAATGGCTAGAGCGACTGCCGCTACACCTGATCCAAAGCGAAGCATTGTACCAAGTGAGCCTATTTTCTTCCCTTCACTAATGGATCGATCAAACTTCTCCATACGGCGAACTAAAATCCAAAAATTATACGTACCAAAGAATGCACCGCTTGCGATGCCCGCAAAAAACGTCTGATAGGGCGTAAATCCCCAGCCTAATGCACAGAGTGCGAGCAAAAAAAATAACGCTCTCTTCTGCACAGCAAAAATGTGATGCAAATCTAGCATTGGTTTGTAATCTCCTGAATCATTTTTTCGAGTAAAGAAACATTTGCTGACCACTATGTGAAATCAGAAAAGAGCAGTGAAAAACACTACTCACAGCGGAATAGTAACGGGAGAGCGTCATTTTGAAATTACAGGTGTAAATCCAAAAAAATATCTTACACCCCGAAACGCACAAAACGTTGCAAATCGACAGTTTCTGGTTTGAACTGTCAATTTAGTAGAAACTTGATGTAACAAGTGTTTCAACCACTATTTACGAATAGAAACCCTTATCATTCTTACCCTTTGTAAGCATACAATAGGAGATATTTGAAGTCAATTAGTAAAGGAGAAAAACTTCACAGCCACTATACTCTTGTCAAATTGTTGACAAATTTGTGTATGAAAATTCATAGTTTCAAAATCATGGGTCACGTTTGTGCAAAAAAAAGCTAATTTACGACACATATATGCTCGTAAATTAGCCCACCTATCACGATTAGTACATTAGACTCATTTTTCATTTTTAAAAAGGGATATTACTTGCTTTTTTGCAAAAATCCTAGAAGAGCCTTCACAATACGTTCAGAAGCATGTCCATCACCATAAGGATTTGACGCTTTCGCCATTGCTTCATAAGCATTTTTATCTTCTATTAATTGCTTAGCTAAAGAGTAGATTGTTTCTTCTTCCGTTCCTGCTAGCTTTAGAGTCCCTGCTGCAATACCTTCTGGGCGCTCTGTTGTATCTCTAAGTACTAAAACTGGTTTACCTAATGAAGGTGCTTCCTCTTGGACACCACCAGAATCCGTTAAAATCATATAAGAATTAGCCGCAAAGTTATGGAAATCGAAGACCTCAAGAGGTTCAATTAAATGAACACGCTTATGATCTCCTAAAATTTCATTCGCTATTTCTCGTACAGCTGGGTTCATATGGACTGGGTAAACAACCTGTACATCCTCATGCTCTGCTAAAATTCTAGTAATCGCTCTGAACATATGACGCATAGGTTCACCTAGATTTTCACGACGATGTGCTGTTAATAAAATCATACGATCCGAACCTATTTTTTCTAACACAGGATGTGTATAATGTTCACTTACTGTTGTCGCTAATGCGTCGATAGCTGTGTTACCTGTGACAAAAATAGTTTCAGAGTTTTTATTTTCATCTAAAAGGTTTTTCTTTGATACTTCTGTCGGCGCGAAATGAAGGTCAGCCATAACACCTGTTAACTGGCGATTCATTTCCTCTGGGTATGGTGAATACTTATTCCAAGTTCGAAGACCTGCTTCCACATGACCGATAGCAATTTGGTTATAAAATGCAGCTAAGCTTGCAATGAAAGTTGTTGCTGTATCGCCATGTACTAAAACAATATCTGGTTTCGCTTCTTTCATGACTTTGTCCAAGCCTTGTAATGCATTCGTCGTCACGTCAATTAATGTTTGACGATCCTTCATAATATTCAAATCGTAGTCAGGTGTAATTTTAAATGTTTCTAAAACTTGATCGAGCATTTGGCGATGTTGGGCTGTTACCGTCACAATCGACTCTATTTGCTCAGGATGCTTTTGTAATTCCAATACTAGTGGGGCCATTTTAATAGCCTCTGGTCTCGTACCAAAAATCGTCATTACTTTCCATTTTTTCGTCAAAACGATTTGCACCGTCCTTTGTTATATTTGTATGAAAAGTGCTTTACTTCCATTGATCTGCGTCATATGAGGCAAGCGTCGAACTTCAAGAGAAGTAATTCGCCTAACATACTATGAAACGTCCTTCAATAATGAAGGACGCTCTCAAAAGTTATAAGTTTCCTAAAAATTACATACTAAACGAATTTAACTAAAATTTATTCAGTATTATTTCGTACCGAATAGGCGGTCGCCTGCATCACCTAAACCAGGTACAATGTAGCCATGGTCATTTAATTTTTCATCAAGTGCAGCAATATAAATATCTACATCTGGATGTTGCTCTTGAATTTCTTTTACACCCTCTGGCGCAGCGATTAAGCACATGAATTTAATGCTTTTCGCACCACGTTTTTTCAGTGAGTTGATCGCTTCCACTGCTGATCCACCAGTTGCAAGCATTGGGTCTACAATGATGAAATCACGTTCCTCCACATCTGCAGGAAGTTTTGCATAGTATTCTACAGGTTTTAACGTTTCTGGATCACGATAAAGACCGATATGACCAACTTTAGCAGCTGGAATTAGATTTAATATGCCATCTACCATGCCGATACCTGCACGTAAAATCGGAACAATCGCCATTTTCTTACCAGAAAGTACTTTTGTCTTAGCAATAGTAACTGGTGTCTCAATTTCAATTTCTTCTACAGGCATATCACGTGTAATTTCGAATGCCATTAATGTTGCCACTTCGTCTACTAGCTCACGAAATTCTTTTGTTCCTGTATTCTTATCACGAATATAAGTTAACTTGTGTTGGATTAGTGGATGATCAAATACGTATACTTTGCTCAAAGGGATTCTCTCCTAACCGTTCGGATTCATTTTTATCTCACCTAGTATAACAGAAAAAAGGAGTCGTCTCAAAAATAAATTTGGGACAATTCCTTTTCAAGAATGTTTTCTACATATAATAGCGATTATTTATCGAGTATTGTATCTACTTGCTCTATTGTCATTGGTTTGTAATAGAAATATCCTTGTCCAACTGTACAGCCGAGTGCACGTAAAATCTCAACTTGCTCTTTATTTTCAATACCTTCTGCGACCGAAGTCATTCCTAGGTTTAATGCTAATTGAATAATGGATCGGACAATAGCAAGTGTCGCACCATCATCAATAGCATTAATAAAGCTTCGATCTATTTTTAATTCAGTAAACGGCAGTCTTTGCAAATAACTGAGTGATGAGAAGCCTGTACCAAAGTCGTCCACCGACGTTTTAAAACCGTAACCCTTTAATTCCTGGATAATAGAAAAAGCGGCCTGAAAATCTACTAGGCCAATATTTTCCGTCACCTCTAAAATGATATATTTCGGATCAATATCATATTTCCGGACAAGCCCCAATGTATCCTGTACAAAATTAGCATAGTAAAAATGATCAGGCGAAATATTGACTGCCACCTTCACTATTTTTTTCCCTAATTTTTTGCGCTCTGCTAACCATGAAAGAACAAGCTCTAATATTTGAACATCGATTTCGCGTACCTTTCCCGCACTTTCCGCCACTGGAATAAAGATTGCCGGTGACACAAAACCTAGTTTTGGGGAAATCCAGCGAGCAAGCGCTTCAATACTATGAATTTCACCTGTCCGTAAATCAACCTTTGGCTGCAAATTTACCGAGATCTCTTTATTTTTTAATGCCTGTGCCAAATGGTTTAACACGGTCATTTGTTGCTCAAGCACATCGTTTCTTTCTTGTGTAAATATTTCTGTATGAGTACCTGGTTTATTGGCAGCAAAGGATACCGCATTATCTGCAAAGCGAATCGCATCAGCCATTTTGATCTCATCGTTATATAAAGCAATACCAGTTTTTAACGTAATATAAATTTTCTTTCCACCTATAATGAAAGGCTGACGAATAATCTCTTTTATACGCCTTTCATAATAGAAGAAATCTTCTTCAGATGTCGCATTTGAAATGATTAAACTAGAGCTTGTAAATCTAGCAATATATTCGTTATGCTCATACTTCTCTTCATCTAGACGTTTGGCAATTTGTCTTAAAAGCTCGTCTCCCGCTTCACGACCATATAACTCGACAATTTGATGAAATTCGCTTGGCTTTAAGATTTTGATGTTGCCATTTTGCCTGCACTCTTTTTCTACCTTATTTAAAAAACCATGTCGATTAGGTAGCCCCGTTGTGATATCGATATAGGCTAAATCCCATATCTTTTTTTGCGTTTTTGCATACGAGTATGCCAATGCAACAAGAGCACCGATTTTTCGAAACATGCATTCAAAAACCTTCTGGTCACTACTATGCTGCTCTAACAATATCGCAAACAGTCCAATTGCTTGCTGTTGTTGATTGTATATCGGCATAAACCATCCAAATGGCTTTTTAGATGCATTGGTAAACATTTTATGTTCTATTGGAATATCAATATCATCCAAGTTCTTCACTAGAATGGATGTCTCCCCTTGCATAACTTTCTTAAAAAAGCCATTGTTTGCACAACACTCGGATAAACCTTTTATTTTATCGTTCCCTCTAAAAATCTGTAATTGATCTGCCTCCGTTTTGACAAGTACCATACTTGATATATTCGGCATGAAAAATTCATCTAGACCACTGCAAATAATGCTCATCTTTTTATCAAAGGAATTGTCCTTTTCAATCGCTTCGTACATAGCTTTCTCAAGGCGCATTAAAAATTCCTCGTTGTGATAGTGCGTAACATCCTTTACAAGTATTAAAACAAATAAGGTTTCATTTTTATCATTTTGAAATGGGAGTGCCTGTATCTCTGCCCTAAAAAGAGGTTTATCGAAGCAACTATGGTGCAATTTTGCTTGTACCAGTACTCCGCTATGTATTTTTTGTTTAATCTTTTCAATAGTTGTCTGTTCTTCGTTTGACAACCATGAAAAATAATCGCTATTTATTATTTGAGAATGCGTAGTATTTGTCAGCGTACAAAAAGAATCATTACATTCCAATACGCCATGATTATTTGTCGCATCAAAAATAACGTAACTTTCTTTAGAATTATCCCCTAATCTACGAATTGTATTTAATAACATTTCATTTTCTATGGACATCGTTTTAGTAACCATACAGCCACTCCTCCCTCTATCACTTTAAATCCTTCTTACATTGTACATAAAAATTCAATAAATTGTCACTTTTATAAAAAACACTTCTTAATAAGGACACTATCTGTCTATCTCTCCTATAATATATCCTTTTATACTAAGTTTATGTAAATAAATTCAAAAATAAAAGTATTTTATTTCCATGCGAGCGAAAAATAACTTATTATCGAAACGCGTGGTTGATTTTCCATTCCACTAAGTCCTTTCTTAGGAGTATCCGTGAGCCACTTTGAGCAGCAGATGGTTTTTGCGCGAAAGCGAAGTGGCAGCGGCAGATGGTTTTTGCGCGAAGCGTAGCGGCAGAAGCAGCGGCAACAAAAAAAAGCTGCGGTTAAAGTGCAATCTACCACTTTAACCACAGCCTTATCTACTCTATTAAATTATGCGTATAATGGATGTTTGTCCGTTAAAGCTTTTACGCGAGCTTTCGCTTCAGTTTTAACCGCTTCATCTTCTGGGTTTTTAAGAATCGTAGCAATAATTGCACCAACTTCTTTCATGTCTTCTTCATTGAAGCCACGAGATGTTACTGCCGGTGTACCAATGCGGATACCAGAAGTTACGAATGGAGATTCTGTATCGTAAGGAATTGTATTTTTATTTGTTGTAATCCCTACTTCATCAAGTGCGTGCTCTGCTACTTTTCCTGTTAAGCCAAGAGATTTCACATTAAGAAGTAACAAGTGGTTATCTGTACCACCAGATACAATTTCAACACCTTCTGCCATTAATACTTCTGCTAAAGCTTTAGCATTCGCTTTAATTTGTTTTGTATACTCTTTGAATTCTGGTTGTAATGCTTCACCGAATGCAACAGCTTTTGCAGCGATTACGTGCATTAATGGTCCACCTTGGATACCTGGGAATACAGATTTGTTAAGCTTTTGCTCCCATTCTTTCGAAGCAAGGATTAAACCACCACGTGGGCCACGTAATGTTTTATGTGTTGTAGATGTTACAAAATCAGCGTATGGCACTGGGGATTGGTGCTCACCAGTAGCTACAAGACCAGCGATATGTGCCATATCCACCATGAAATATGCTCCTACTTCATCAGCGATTTCACGGAATTTAGCAAAATCGATTTCACGTGGGTATGCAGATGCTCCTGCAACAATTAGTTTTGGCTTATGCTCTAACGCTTTTTGGCGTACATCTTCATAATCGATTACTTGAGTATCTTTTGTTACGCCATATTCAACGAAGTTATATAGAATACCTGAGAAGTTTACAGGAGATCCATGTGTTAAGTGACCGCCATGAGATAAATTCATCCCAAGTACTGTATCACCTGGTTCTAAAATTGTGTGGTATACAGCCATGTTTGCTTGTGCACCTGAGTGTGGTTGTACGTTTGCATATTCTGCACCAAAGATTTCTTTCACACGATCACGTGCGATATCTTCCACAACATCTACGTGTTCACAACCGCCATAGTAGCGTTTACCTGGATAACCTTCAGCATATTTATTTGTTAGAACAGAACCTTGTGCTTCCATTACTGCTTCTGATACAAAGTTTTCTGATGCGATTAACTCAATATTTGCTTGTTGACGTTTTTTTTCCGCAAGAATTCCGTCTAATACTGCTTTGTCTTGTACTGCTAATTTTTCGTATGCCATGTTTAAAAAGCCTCCTAAGTATAATCATTATTTGTATACCACTGATTTCAGAGGTAATTTTATTTATATACTGCACGCTCTCCGCCAATCAGCTTCGGACGTGTTGTTGCAATTGTTACAACCGCTTCTCCTACCATTCGCACAGAAGTACGAACTGGAACAGCTACTGCCTTTAAATGCATACCTATGAGTGTTTGACCAATGTCAATACCTGCATGTGCTTGCACAGCTTCCACAACAACTGGATTTGTAAATTGCGTAAACGCATAAGCGGACATCGAGCCACCTGCTGTACGAACTGGTACAACTGCTACTGGTTCATAACCAAATTGTTCTGCCGTTGTAGCTTCCATTGTAATAGCACGATTAATATGCTCACATCCTTGGAACGCTAGATGTAGTTGATGTTTCTTTGCAAATGCCTGCAACGGCTCAAAAATCGCCTCTCCAATTTCAAGCGCGCCTGCTGTGCCAATTTTCTGACCAATCACTTCAGATGTCGAGCAACCTACAACAAAAATAGTATTTGGTCGTAGGGTTACCTGCTCTTCAAATTCACTGAGTAACTGAGTCAAATGTGTTCGTATTTGTTGTACAACCACTATGCTCAGCCCCTTATTTCTAAATTATTTATGTCACACAGCTAAAAAGCTCTTTGAAGAAACTTTCTAGCGTAGGACATATGTTAACAAACTTAATTGCTTTTTTTATTGCTCAAGCTCAGTGATTTTTTCAATGCGTCGCGTATGACGACCACCTTCAAAATCTGTTTCAAGCCATACTTTAGCGATTTCACGTGCAAGGCCTGGCCCAATAACACGCTCACCCATTGCTAAAATATTTGAATCGTTGTGGCAACGCGTTGCTTTTGCACTAAATAAATCATGTACTAAAGCACAACGAATCCCCTTAACTTTATTTGCAGCAATGGACATACCAATGCCTGTACCACAAATTAAAATACCTTTATCAAATTCCCCGCTAGCAACACCTTCAGTAACTGGTTTTGCATAATCAGGATAGTCTACTGAATCCGCAGATTGTGGACCAAAATCTTCGTAGCTAACATTTAGCTCATCTAACAGCTGCATAATCTCACGACGTAAGTTATTGCCTCCGTGATCAGAAGAAATTGCTATTCTCACTGGGTTCCCTCTTTTCGAAATTATAGTCAACACTAGTGTACCACTTCTCTCCCAAGAATAACATGATTTTTCTTGCATTTTTATGCTGATTTCTCCTGAAAGACGAACGTTTCTTGTAAACTAATATAAAATCATTCACTTTAAGACCTCTTTTCCTGTGGATATTGTGAATATCATGTTGATAAATTCGGATAATCGTCTTTTGCTGTAATATTCTATCTTCTAATTTTTGTTTCCTTTTTCAATTACAGTGGACATACTATATCAATATTTTTTCTATGTATTACCAGTATTTGATTGCTCTATCCTCATTTCGATGGTTCTATCCATCAGTTTGACGGTTCTATCCACGCTTTGCGGTTTATCCGCCGCTTCGACTTTTCTTTCCGTCGCTTTTCTCTCTCTATCCGTCGCTCCCGCAGTTTTATCCGTCGTTACTACTCTTCTTTCCGTCGCTTGGCCGACTATCCTTCGCTTCGGCTTTTCTTTCCATCGCTTTCTTCTCTCTATCCGTCGCTCAGGCAGTTTTATCCGTCGTTACTTCTCTTCTTTCCGTCGTTACTGCCATTCTTTCCGTCGCTTGAAGGACTATCCTTCGCTTCGGCTTTTCTTTCCGTCGCTCTCCTCTCTCTATCCGTCACTCCCGCAGTTCTTTCCGTCGTTACTTCTCTTCTTTCCGTAGCTTAACGGACTATCCTTCGCTTCGGCTTTTCTTTCCGTCGCTTTCTTCTCTCTATCCGTCGCTCCCGCAGTTTTATCCGTCGTTACTTCTCTTCTTTCCGTCGCTTGAAGGACTATCCTTCACTTCGGCTTTTCTTTCCGTCGCTCTTCTCTCTCTATCCGTCACTCCAACAGTTTTATCCGTCGTTACTTCTCTTCTTTCCGTCGCTTGGCCGACTATCCTTCGCTTCGGCTTTTCTTTCCATCACTTTCCTCTCTCTATCCGTCACTCCCGCAGTTCTTTCCGTCGTTACTGCCATTCTTTCCGTCGCTTAGTCGACTATCCTTCGCTTCGGCTTTTCTTTCCGTCACTTTCCTCTTTCTATCCACGACTTTCGACTTTCTATCCGTCGCTCCAGCAGTTTTATCCGTCACTGCTGCCCTTCCATCCGTCGCTTTGTAGGCTTCCTTCACTTCAGCTCTTCCATCTCGCCACTTTCATCTCTACGGGCACCATGGCACAAGTCTTAAGGCGACATAAAAAAACTGTAGCAAACTCGATACTGCATCGAGTTTATCTACAGTCTAAAAAAATCGTTTTTATGCTTGTCTATCAAATTGTTGAATCATTTTGTGCAGCTCTTCTGATTGTTTCTTTAAGCCTTCTGCTAGTTTTTCTACTTGCTCAATTGCGTAGGCTTGTTCTTCTGTTGCACTGCGAACTTCTTGTGCACCTGCTGACGTTTCTTCTGCAATGGCTGCCACTTCTTGAGATTGACGAGCAGTTGTTTCTATATTATGCATTTGTTGTTCAATTAGTGAAGAAATTTCTACAATCGATGTTGCCATTTCGTGTACGCTTGAAGACATGCCTTCTACCGCTGTCGTAGTTTCTGATACGCGGGCAGCTTCTTTTGTCGCAAATGCCACCTGGTGATTCATTTGTTTGACAACAACTTCAACGTTTTGTTGCATGGATTGAATAAGGGACGTAATGCCTTGTACCGCTTTCGCACTTTCATCAGCTAAACCACGAACTTCCTCAGCTACAACTGCAAAACCTTTGCCATGTTCTCCAGCACGCGCTGCCTCAATTGAAGCATTTAATGCTAGTAAATTTGTTTGTGCTGCAATATCGCCAACTAAGCTAATAATACGCTCTACTTGTCCGGCATTTCCCTCTAGTAGACGAATGCTTTCTAATGCCTCATTATTGCCAGCCGCAATTTGTTGAATACTATTCACTAACGTTTCGATCGCTTTTGTTGTTGTCGTTAAATTATGTAGAATCTCTTTGGATTGGGTTGCCGATGCCTCAGCTCTACTATTGACTTCTGTAGCGAGGGCTCTTACATCTTCAATAGCTTCAGCTGTATCTTGTACGGCTGTAGCAGACGCCTCTGCTCCTGAAGAAATATGCTTTACCGTAGAGGCAATACCCTCTGCCTTTTTCGTTGCAACTGCGGCTTCATCAGATAGTTGAATGATCGATTGATTTGTTTGTTGGAAGTTAAGATCTATACTTTCAACCATCTGTCGTAAATTTAATACCATTTGTTGAAATGCCTCTGCAACAGATCGAATTTCATCACTTGTTTTCGGCATTTCTACATCCTGTCCAATTTTCCCTTCTGCCACACGGGAAGCTGAATTTTCAAGTTGCTGTAAAGGTTTAATTAAGATTACACTGAACACCGCGGCCAAAATGCATGACCACGTAATCCCTAACAGATAAGTAATAATTTCAAACATCTTACGGTTGCTCTCTGGGAAGAGGATAGGTTGTAAATATTCGATAAATATAAAACTGATACTGTATGTGATTAGTGCAAGAATACCGACAAATAATATTAGTTTAAGTCGTAAACCAAGCTGCTTTTTCATAGCGACCCTCAATTCTCTTCAATTTTTTTTACTAATCGTTCTATTAATTTCGTTAATTCTGCAAATGTTTCTTGATAAATTCCTATACTACCACCGTAAGGATCTACAACATTTCCGCCACTAACTTCGCTTGTATATTCTTTTAAAGTAAAAACTTTTTGATCAGCATTTGGATAATTAGCAATAATTGTATCTTTATGAGCTGTTGTCATTGTTAAAATTAAATCAGCCCACTCCATTTCAGTTATTGATAATTGTGTTGCTAAATGCTGATGCGTCATATTTTCTTCATATAATACTTGTTGTGCATGTGCAGACATTTCTGCATTTGGCATGGCATAAATGCCCGCCGAACGGACCTCTACATTGTCCATTTGTTTATGTTTTAAAATTACCTCTGCCATGGGACTGCGACAAGTATTCCCGGTGCAAACAAATAGTATTTTCATACTTATCACCCTCCATTGATTTCTCTATTGCCGGATAGCAAGGAAACCCATAATAATTAAAAAAATTCCTATAATGATTTGAAATTTATTGCCAAGTAGGATCTGACTTTTACGCGCAATGACTAATGACCCATAAGAGCAAATAAGTGCACTGACACCTGCACTTATAATAAATACAGTTTTCTCTAAGTTTAGCATACCAAAAGAAACACTTACTGAAAAGGTATCTAGGCTTGCGGTCACGGCTAATAGTATTGGTGAAATTGTAACTTTTTCATCTTTTCGCGAAAATAATAGTAAATGCAAGCCCATACAAAATAACAAAATACTTGAAATCCATTGTCCCCATTCTAAGAGGAAACGCATTAAATAGCTTCCTAATTCGAAACCTAATAACGGGAAGAGCATATGCAAAGCAGCTGTCCATACTGATAAAAAAAATCGATATCTAACATTTGGCATTAATACATATAAGCCAATCACATCTACAGACGTTAGTATACCTGCAAGAATTCCCTGCAAGAAAGCACTCCTTCGCTCTCTAATATTTTATCATTTTATGCTCGAAAATACAGTATTATCATAATACAATTTCCTTACAATATGGTGCTAAAAGTCACTCTAACAATGAAGAAGTGGCTTCCGTTATGGTAAAAACTCGCTATACTTTCTACATCTATAGCTCAAGTACAAAAGACTATGTGGATTTTTATACCGAAAGCGAAGCGTTCATTAACTGCTCACTGCTAATTTGCGAAGGAAAGAAAATCCCACAAAAAATAGTATGCTAGAAGTTACCTCCAGCATACTATTTTATCGGTAGTTTATTTATGGAGTATACCATTTCCCGCCAGCTGCTTTCTCAAGTCGATTCATAATTGCAGCCCCTACCCCATCAGTCGATGTAGTAGTCGCTAAGATTATTGTAGCTGCTGTTTTATCGCAAGCTCTTAGGGCATGGTACAATGTCGCACCCATTTCTTCTTTACTACCAGCTTGTCCTACTGAGAAATAAAAATCAGCCTTGCTGTCAACAAAGCTAGCTGGTGCAAGTAACGCTACTTTTTGCCCTTGCTTTTGTAATTGATATACAGCCTCATGAACTTTCTCCAAATCACAATCAATTAATAGCACAGGGGCGTTAGGAGCATAGTGTGTATATTTCATACCAGGGGCTTTTGGGGTAGTCTCTAATTTCTGCTCTGTTTTTGAAGGTTGCAGTACTGGACCAATCTTAGCCTCTAACATTTCCTTTGTAATTCCACCTGGACGCAAAATTACTGGAGGTTCGTGTGTAACATCTAACACTGTGGATTCGAGCCCAATCCCAGTAGAACCTCCATCTAAAATATAAGGTATGTACCCTCCCAAATCATCCTGAACATGTATGGCTTCTGTAGGACTTGGCTTACCACTACGATTAGCACTCGGCGCAGCAAGTGGCTTTTTTAAATGTTGCAGTAAAGCTAATGCAACTGGATGATCTGGCATTCGAATCCCGACAGTCGTAAGACCAGCTGTCACACTTTTTGCCAGCACATTTGGCTTTACAGGCATGACAAGTGTCAGTGGACCTGGCCAAAATAAATCCATGCATTTTTTGGCTACTTCTGAAATATGCTCGATATAAAGTTCAACTTCCTCTTTCGTGCCAATGTGGACAATTAGCGGATTGTCTGAAGGACGACCTTTTGCTTCAAATATCTTTTTGACTGCTGTATCATTTGTTGCAACAGTTCCAAGTCCATAAACCGTTTCTGTTGGAAATGCCACGACTTCACCTGCATTTAAGATATCCACAGCCTGTGTATAATTTATCTGACTATTCGCATTACTATCCACAATTTTGCAAACGGTTTCCATAATTAAAACCTTCCTTCAATTATTCGTTTTTACTGAATTATCCACATAATGTTTATAACTTATTAAAAATTGTGCATAAGTTATCTGAATTTGTAAATAATTCATTCAAAAAAACCTTTAATCCATTCCCATATAAAAAATGTAACATGTTCCTTCTCTTCTTTTACTTCTTCTTTTACTTCTTCTTTCGCTTCTACTTTATCAGGCTCACAAACCGATGGGAATATGCTACACCACCAGTTATCACCACGTGCATCACCGATTTTCACGACAATCGATTGATATAAATTTTGTGGATAAAGCACTGCGTTATGTCTCTTCGGTGGAAATAAGTTATCCCCAATTACAACTTGTGCATGAAGTTGTGGATAATTATTTTTAATTTCCGCTTCAATTTCTTGTTTTAACGAAAGTATTTGCTCGTTATCCACAGTTTTAGCTCCAGCACTAGCTACTAATTGCTTAAAATACGGCTTTAAATTTTTGACAAGCTGTTCTTTTTCAAGCTGATCCTGTGTCGTGTTGCTATTGGCAATCACGCGTATACGAAAATCACTTTCTTGCTCATGATTGCTAGCTTCTTTCGCAAAACCTACTAATGTTGGAATATATAAAATACATAATTGCAATGCAATCGCAATTACTACTAATCTTGCAAAAGCTAAAAAGATATTTTGTTTAGGTAATCTAATAATCTTGTATTCGTTTAACATAAAAATCCCTCCTTGCTCAACATTGTGGGCAAGAAGTAGATACTTTATACATGAATTTCACAAAAAATCATTCGAGGCTTACCGTTTATATCTTTTTCTATCGAAATTGTAGCCTGTGGAAAACTATTTTTAAAGAATTGAGCCACCTGCTCTCCTTGTGTATAACCGATTTCAAGACCAATGAGGGCTGGTTTATTCATAAGGGGTGGAAGCTGTTCAGCCAATTTTCTATATAAAATAAGTCCGGCTTCTTCTGCAAAAAGAGCACTATGTGGTTCATGCTCTAGCACGGTATTTGACATCTCTTTTGCTTCATCAAAAGCAATATACGGTGGATTCGATAAAACGATATCAAATTTCTCACCTGATAGAGGTTTCGTTAAATCCCCTAGTCGAAAATCAATATCCGCCGCTAACCTTTGTGCATTTTCTTGTGCCGTAGATAAAGCAGCTTCGGATAAATCAGTGGCTACGACTGTTAGCTCTGGACATTCTAGCTTCATAGAAAGAGCAATTGCACCACTACCGGTACCGATATCTGCAAGCTTCAATATTTGATTTTTAAATATTTTGTTCATACGATTGATCGTTCCAAGCACTAATTCCTCGGTCTCCGGTCTAGGAATAAGTACTGACTCATCGACCATAAATGAACGACCATAAAATTCTTCACTACCGACGCAATACTGTACTGGTCTTCCACTCGCATGCTCTTCGATGAGTTCTTTAAATTTCTCTTGTTGTTCAGTTGTTAATTCGTCTTGAAGGTGTAACATTACTTCTGAATAGCTTGTGCCAAGTACATGCTGCATGACAATACGTGCTGCTGTTTCCTCACGACCATTATCCACTAAAAAAGAAGAAGCCCATTGAAGGGCCTCCATTACATTATTATAGGTCATCATTTAATCGCTCTAACTTCGATGCTTGCTCTTCTAAAATGAGCGTATCAATGATTTCGTCTAGTCTACCTTCGACGATTTGGTCTAGTTTTTGAATCGTTAAACCAATACGGTGGTCTGTTACTCGGTTTTGTGGATAATTGTATGTGCGAATACGCTCAGAGCGATCGCCTGAACCTACAGCTGATTTACGTGTAGCATCGATTTCTTTTTGTGCTTCTCGCATATACATATCAGCAACACGAGCACGCAGAATTTTCATTGCCTTTTCGCGGTTTTTAATTTGTGATCGTTCATCCTGCATCGATACAACAACACCTGTCGGTAAGTGAGTCATACGTACAGCTGACATCGTTGTATTTACCGATTGACCACCGGCACCAGAAGATGCGAATGTATCCACTCGGATATCTTTCTCATGGATTTCAACATCTACTTCTTCAACTTCAGGTAAGCAAGCTACTGTTGCTGTCGATGTATGAATACGCCCTTGAGATTCTGTTGCAGGTACACGTTGTACACGGTGTGCGCCATTTTCAAATTTGAATTTTGAATATGCTCCTTGACCATTAATCATAAAAATGACTTCTTTATAGCCGCCCATTGCGTTTGGCGTCGCTTCCATTATGTCAATTTTCCAGCCTTGTGTTTCTGCATAACGAGAGTACATACGGAACAAATCACCCGCGAAAATATTTGCCTCGTCTCCACCAGCTGCCCCACGAATCTCCATAATAACGTTTTTATTATCATTAGGATCTTTTGGAATTAATAAAATACGTAAACGTTCTTCTAACTCCTCTTGCTGTTCTTTAAGAAGGTTAAATTCTTCTTTCACCATCTCATGCATATCAGGATCTTTTTCATTATCTAGCATCTCACGTGTATCAGCTAATTGCTCTTTTACACTTTTATATTCACGATAAGCATCTACAGTTTCCTGGATATCTGATTGTTCTTTGGAATATTCACGTAATTTTTTACTATCATTCACAATATCGGGATCACTTAAAAGCTCTGTTAACCTTTCGTAACGATCCTCTACTGCTTGTAATCGATCGAACATGGATTTCACCTCTATTTAGTTTTTTATGAAGTTTGCTCTGTTGTAACTGTCGTATCGTTACTGAAAAAGAGAAACTCTAAATTAGAATTACGCTAAGCGCGTAAAGATTTTTTATAAATATTTTTTATTTCCACTACTTAGTATAAGGAAATTTCCGCACGTATGCTACTTTTTCTTAGCCCTATCAACTGAGCCGTTTTACGTTATAGTGGCGGATGTGCGTGACACTTTCGACAAACTGGATAATAGGAATCATTCCCGCCAATTTGAATTTGATCACCAGTATAAACAGGCTTTCCACTTTCATCAACACGCAAATTCATTGTCGCCTTTTTTTGACAGAACCAGCAAATTGTTTTCATTTCCTCAATCTTATCTGCATATGTAAGCATGTACTGACTGCCTTCAAATAGCTCATTTTGGAAATCGTTTTTTAGACCAAAGCCCATAACTGGAATATCTAACTCATCTACGATATATGCTAACTGCAAAACATGCTCTTTTTTTAGAAATTGTACTTCATCAACAAGCACACAATATGGTTTTACAGCATTGTTTTTTACTAGTTCAAAAATATTTGTATCATCATTAACAGGAATGGCTTGTTGACGTAAGCCTACTCGACTTGAGATATAGCCTACTTCATCTCGCGTATCTATGCCTGGTGTAAACATCATTACAGGTTTTTGTTGTTCTTCATAGTTATGCGCAACTTTTAGAATTTCTATGGATTTACCACTGTTCATTGCGCCATGTTTAAAATATAGCTGTGCCAATTTGTCTTCTCCCTTTCTTCATGTCGATCTGGATACTGAAAAGACTCGCATCAGGGTTTCTTTATTATACTGAAAAAAATACCTGCCAAGCACATGCTTGGCAGGTATTAAACTAACATTAGTTTTTAAGACCGTATTTTTTGTTGAAACGATCCACGCGACCATCAGCAGACGCGAATTTTTGACGGCCAGTATAGAATGGGTGACAGTCGTTGCAGAACTCGACAATGATGTTTTCTTTTACTGAACCAGTTTTGAAAGTATTACCACAAGAGCAAGTTACTGTTGCTTCTTTGTAATCTGGATGAATTCCTTGTTTCATATTCGTTTTCTCCTCTCGCCCTGAACCATCTGGAACAGAGTATTATCGAACTGTACCTTACCTAGCCCGAATATGTCGGCTACATATGTACACGTTGCATACTTAGCAATAATACCATATGAAATATACAATTGACAATAGTTTTGAGTGTATTAACGATCAGTTATTAAAAAAATTTAAACACTTCACCTATTGCAGAGTCTATTATAAATGAAAAAACAATCGAAGATAAAATACATGTTACTACTAAATAGAAAATAAAACCGTAAAAACTATCAATATTTTTAGATTTATTACTTAACAACTTAATCATTACAAACATAGGGATGATACCAATAGCTAAAGCAAATCCAATATATATCATCATTGTTGAATACGAAAATGATTTCAACAACCCTAATAAAATACTTAAAACCATAATAGCTATAGGTAGTGTATAATAGTTTCCTATTTTACTAATAACATTTGTAAAACTTAGACTTTCTGAAAATAGTTTTGCCGTTAAAAATATAGCAAAGATACTTATTGCTATTAGTAAAGAAATAAATAAAGACATGTAAAAAAATACTTGCATGAAGGATGGGCCAAAGCTTTCAAAGAAACCAAATCCTCCAGAAAAGAATCCTTTTATTAATGTGAATACTGATAATGCTGTTAATACAACATAGATAATCATACTAATAAAACTATTTTTCCAAGTAGCTTCTACATTAAAATTTGCGGATGGCATTTTTAATTGTTCTAAAAAATAATTAAAGTATAACTTAGATTGCTTTTTAATTAATTCAATTTGCTCATTACTTTGCGTAGTTCCCTGAGCAGTCTGCGCATATTGCGATTGTGGTTGTTCATCACTCATGCTACTCGTTGTTGCTGCTTGTTCATGTGCAGCATTTTCAAATGGCGCTCCACATTTCCCACAAAATCTTCCTTCATCTTGTGCATGACCACATGCTAAACAGTTTTTCATTTGTACACCTCATTAACTTTTTGTCTTTTTCGCATCTAAGTTGTCCATTTTCAAACGAAAAGACATATTTCTTTTTTATGTTCATCATCAATGAAACCTTCTTTATATCCCGGTTACAGCTTTACCACAGTATGCACAAAACGATACTTCCTCACTATTTCGCTCCCCACAATTTGTGCAAAATTCCACTAATAATACCCATTCACTATATATTATAACAAAATTATACAACACAAAATTATAAAATAATACATTTGATTACTATAATTATTCATACCTTTCTTTATTTTTGGGAATCAAACTCTGTAAAAGTATAAATATGATTCCATATATAAGTTGATCTTCGTTCCGACTGGGCGACTCCTTGGGGATCAGCGTCACGTCCTGTGATAACGCCTTCGTGTTGGCCCCAGCGGCTCATCGGACAATCAACTCCACGTTATTGTGATGAATTCATTTTTAGATGAATACTTTGAAGATTTATCGGAACAATTTTAACTTTTATCGGAATATTTTCTCGTTTTATCGGAATATTACCGCACGGTATGGTAAAAAAAATCACCATCGACTATCGCTAGTCAATGGTGATTCATGTTTATAGTAGACCTTTACCTTTAGTAGCTTTTTTCATATCTTCATTTAACTTTTCAAAGAATTCTTCATTTGATTTTGTCGTACGTAATTTTTTCATGAAGCGCTCCGCAAAATCAGGTGCGTCCGAGAATGTTTTACGAATTGCCCATAGCTTTTCAAGTTGCTCAGGCTCAAGAAGAAGCTCTTCCTTACGTGTACCTGAACGGCGGATATCAAGCGCAGGGAAAATACGACGCTCTGCTAATTGGCGATCAAGATGAAGCTCTAGATTACCTGTTCCTTTAAATTCCTCATAAATGACCTCATCCATACGAGATCCTGTATCCACTAAAGCTGTAGCTAAGATTGTTAAACTACCGCCTTCTTCAATATTACGTGCAGAACCGAAGAATCGTTTTGGTCGATGGAAGGCAGCAGGATCAATACCACCCGAAAGTGTACGACCGCTCGGAGGAATAACTAAGTTATACGCTCGTGCTAAACGTGTAATAGAATCCATTAAAATAATAACATCACGCTTATGCTCAACTAAGCGGCGTGCACGTTCTAACACAATTTCTGCAACTTTCACATGATTTTCTGGAACCTCATCGAAAGTCGAGCTCACTACATCTGCATTCACTGAACGTTCAATATCAGTTACTTCCTCAGGGCGTTCGTCAATAAGTAATACAATTAACTCTGCATCTGGATAATTGGTTGTAATTGAATTCGCGATTTCTTTTAATAATGATGTTTTCCCTGCCTTTGGTGGTGCAACGATCAATCCACGCTGCCCAAACCCTACAGGTGCTACTAAATCCATAATACGAGTCGATAAATTGCGTTGTGTTGTTTCAAGCTTAATTTGTCGATCAGGATATAAAGGTGTTAATGCAGGAAAATGCACACGTTCCTTAGCCACTTCTGGGTCTTCGCCGTTCACAGCATCTACCTGTAGCAGTCCATAATAGCGTTCATTTTCTTTAGGTGGACGTACTTTACCAGACACCTTGTCCCCATTTCGTAGGTCAAAGCGACGAATCTGAGAAGCAGAAATATAAATATCCTCTTTACTTGGAGAGTAGTTAATTGGTCGAAGGAAGCCAAAGCCTTCTTGCGAAACAATTTCTAGTACACCTTCCATAAAGAAATAGCCTTCTTGCTCCGAACGTGTTTTCAAAATAGCAAATATTAATTCTTTTTTCGTTAGCTTGCTATAATATGAAATTTTATATTGGCGTGCAAGGGCGTAAAGCTCCTTTAACGTCATGTTTTCTAATTGAGCGATTGTCAATGCAGACATATGCACAACTCCAGTCTTTTTCAAAATATAATTTCATTTTTGGGGTATCATAGAAGTTTTTTGCGATAGGCTTAGTGATCCATATCGCCTTGGCGTAATTTGTTACACTTTGCTTTCATTACAATAGCATTTTGCTAAATGAAGATAAAGTTAATTTTTTCGTACCTGTCAGCATTTTCAGTTGTTCGTTAGAAATTAAGCAGGGCGATAGATACTTCAATTAACTAGGCAAAACATTGAAGCATAACATAGCCTTATAAAACTATGGGATGGTTGAAAATTTAGAAGAAGGTACCTAGTGCAAAAAAGATGCACTAGGTATATTTTAGAAGAAAATTTTATTTATAGCTAGGTTTTTTATCAAGAGCGTGACGACCTTCTACAAATCGCACAGTTCCAGATTTAGCTCGCATAACTACTGAATGTGTTAATGCGTAGGCTCCTTTATACTGAACACCTTTTAATAACTCACAATCTGTTACAGCAGTTGCTGCAAAAATAGCATCGTCACCTTTAACTAGGTCATCTAAATAAAGAACTTTTTCTACGTCTACACCCATTTTTTTGCAGCGTTCTAACTGTTCATCATCTTCTGGCACTAGCTTCGCTTGGAAGTCTCCACCTAGACATTTTAATGCAACAGCTGAAATAACACCCTCTGGTGCACCACCTGTACCAAACATAATATCAATGCCAGTTTCATCAAAAGCAGTATTGATAGCTGCTCCAACGTCACCGTCTTGAATAAATTTAATACGTGCTCCAGCTTCTCGGATTTCATCAACAATTGCTTGGTGACGTGGTCGATCTAAAAGTGTAGCTACTACGTCTGAAATATCTTTATTTTTAGCTTTTGCTACCTGTAATAAATTATACGTAACAGAAGCGTTAATATCTACCTTACCAGCCGCTTCTGGTCCTACTGCAATTTTCTCCATGTACATATCAGGCGCGTTTAACAGGTTACCTTTATCTGCAATAGCAAGAACTGTCATTGCACCATTTGTACCCTTCGCTACAATATTTGTACCTTCTAATGGGTCAACTGCAATATCTACTTGAGGACCACCATTGCGTAAGCCAAGCTCTTCACCAATATAAAGCATTGGTGCTTCATCCATTTCGCCTTCACCAATCACTACTGTAGCATGCATTGGAATTGTATCGAACATTGCGCGCATCGCTGTCGTTGCTGCATCATCTGCCTCAATTTTTAAACCGCGACCCATCCATTTCCCGGATGCGATTGCTGCTGCCTCTGTTACTCGTACTACTTCCATCGATAAACTACGTTCCATTGTCTTATTTGCCTCCCGTTATCGGCATATTTCTTCGCCGAAACATTCAAATTACCTCTATTGTAACATAGTTAGTTCAAAACTTTTAGCTCTCATTATTCCTTTGTCTCTGCTACGCGTGCCATTATTGTTTCACGTCGAATATCAGCGCCTAAATCACGTAATTTCTCAATAAGTGAGCTATAGCCACGCTCAATATGATAGATATCGTGAATTTCTGTTTCGCCTTCCGCTAAAAGGCCTGCTAATACTAATGCGGCACCAGCACGAAGGTCTGTAGCGGTTACAGTTGAACCTTGTAATTTACTAGGGCCTGTAATCATAGCTGTATTTCCTTCAACGCGTGCATTGGCATTCATACGACGAAGTTCATCAATATGCTTAAATCGAGCTGTATAAATTGTATCTGTTACCTTTGAGGAACCAAATGCTTGAGACATTAATACAGAAAGTGGTTGCTGAATATCCGTTGGGAACCCAGGATACACTAATGTTTTTACATCAACGGCTTGCAATGTGGTAAGGTCTGTTTTTGGCACAAAAATACTTTCTTCACCGATTTCGATTTTTACGCCCATTTCACGAAGTTTTGCAGTAATCGCCTCTAAATGCAATGGAATTACATTATCAATAGTGATGCCTTCACCTAAAGCGGCAGCCATGATCATAAACGTAGCAGCTTCAATACGATCCGGAATAATCGTATGCTCCGTACCATGAAGCTCCTCTACGCCTTCAATACGGATAACACTTGTACCCGCACCTTTAATATTAGCTCCCATGTTAGTAAGAAGGGTTGCTACATCAATAATCTCCGGTTCTTTTGCTGCATTTTCAATAACCGTACGTCCTTTTGCAAGAACAGCAGCTAACATAATATTAATGGTTGCTCCCACACTGGCAACGTCTAAATATATTTTGGCACCAATTAATTCATCAGCACGTAAATAAATCGCTCCATGCTCATTCGTGATTTTCGCACCTAATGCCTCAAAGCCTTTAATATGTTGATCAATAGGACGCGGCCCTAAAAAGCAGCCTCCCGGTAAACCGATCACAGCTTTTTTAAAGCGACCAAGCATTGCTCCCATTAAGTAATAGGAAGCACGAAGTTTTTTCACGTTGCCGTTCGGTAATGGCAACGCAATCATATCTGTTGGATCAATTGTCATTACGCCATCCTCAAATGACACTTCTCCACCGATTTCCTCTAATAATGCCTTTAACGTCCACGCATCAGAAATTTCTGGTAGCCCTCCAATTGTCACTGGAGAGTTCGCCAAAATTGATGCTGGAATCAAGGCGACTGCACTATTTTTTGCACCACTAACTTTTATTGTACCCTTTAGACGATTTTCGCCTGTAATTTTGTAAACATCCATTTCGCTTTCTCCCTCATGATTGGAAAGTAATTTTTCTGCAATTGGCTCACTATATAATCTTATTATTCGCCTTTTCTCTTATTCCAATCCGCTAAAAATCCTTCAATTCCTTTTTCCGTTAATGGATGGTTGAAAAGTTGCTTTAATACTTTAAAAGGAGTAGTCGAAATATGTGCACCAGCAAGTGCTGCAGCTGTTACATGTTGTGGATGACGAATAGATGCAGCAATAATTTGCGTATCGATATTATGGATTGTGAAAATATCTGCAATCGTTTCAATTAGTTCTACACCGTTTTGACCCATATCATCTAAACGACCGATAAATGGTGATACATATGTAGCACCCGCACGAGCAGCCATTAATGCTTGGTTGGCACTAAAGATTAATGTTACGTTCGTTTTAATACCTTTGTCTGCAAAGAAGCGACATGCCTCTAAGCCAGCTGGAGTCATTGGCAGTTTAACTGTAATATTCGGAGCAATTGCAGCCAATTCTAAGCCTTCTTTAATCATACCTTCCGCATCTAGAGCAATTACTTCCCCGCTCACTGAGCCATCTACAAGCTCTGTGATTTCACGAAGTCGATCATGGAAAGAAACATTCTCTTCTCTAGCAACTAACGATGGGTTTGTTGTAACACCTGATAAAATCCCCCATGCGTGTGCTTCTTTAATCTCTTCAAAGTTTGCTGTATCAATGAAAAATTTCATTATATTTCCTCCTGATCACTGTTTTGGCTCATTACCATAACGTAGGGTTGATTTCCGTACCGGCTGGGCGCTTTGTTGTTGCTGTCGCTACGCTTTCGCACAGATAAAATATTTGTTGCTGTCGCTACGCTTTCGCACAGATAAAATATTTGTTGCTGTCGCTTCGCTTTCGCACAGATAAAATATTGTTGCTGACGCTTCGCTTTCGCACAGAGCAAAGCTTCCTGGGGACGTCCGATGAGCCGCTCAGGCCTACACGATGTAGGTCACGAAGGCGTTATCACAGGACGTGATGGTTTTAGCCTTCGTTCCTCTATTGCTAATCCCCAAGGAGTCGCCCAACCTTCACTCCAATCAACTTATTTACATAGTATACGTTTTAACAAATGTCATCCCCAACTTTTGGTGATGAGCCTTATATTAGAATTTTCGCCAAAAATTTTTTATTTCAAAAACAAGAGAAGGTCGATAACAACATCAACACTTCTCTTAGTATGTGTATTCATCTCTGCTTTTTTAGCATATTAGATACTAAAATTATGCTTTTTGCGCACTACCAAATTCACGGATTTTCCCAATAACTGTTGCTTTAATCGCTTCACGTGCTGGAGCAAGGAATTTACGAGGATCATAAACAACTTTATCATTATCAAGAACTTCACGGATTACTTTTGTAGCAGCAATTTGATTTTCAGTATTAACATTAATTTTTGCTGTACCTAATGAAATTGAACGTTGAATATCTTTTGTTGGAATACCTGTACCACCATGTAATACTAATGGAAGATCTGCTAAATTTGAGATTTCTTCCATTTCTTTAAAGCCTAAGTTTGGTTCTCCTTGGTAAGGACCATGTACAGAGCCAAGTGCTGGTGCTAAGCAGTCGATATCTGTTAGCTCAACCATTTTACGGCATTCCTCTGGATCAGCGTACATAATACCACCGATTACGCCATCCTCATCACCGCCTACTGTGCCAAGTTCAGCTTCAACAGAAACATCTTTCGAATGAGCATACTCAACTACTTTTGAAGTAGTCGCAACATTTTCCTCGAATGGATGATGAGAAGCATCAATCATAACGGAAGTAAAGCCCGCATCAATTGCTTCTTTACATTTTTCAAAGCTTGAACCATGGTCAAGATGAATAGCTACAGGTACCGTAGTGCCATAAGATTCCATTAAACCTTTTACCATGTGTACAACGGAGATAAATCCGCCCATATATTTCCCTGCACCTTCAGAAACGCCTAGAATAACTGGAGATTTTTCCTCTTCAGCTGCTTGTAAAATTGCTTGAGTCCACTCAAGGTTGTTGATGTTGAACTGACCAACCGCATAACCTTCTGCTTTTGCTTTAATTAACATCTCTTTCATAGATACTAATGCCATACTAAAAATCCTCCTCTTAGGACTATTCTTTCTACATAGATATGCTATTTAATCATAGCAAAAACAAAGTAACCTGAAAAGCATTTCAGGTTACTTTGTTTTCTGCACGTAAGCGGAGTGCAACGTAGCGGCAGTGCCCAACCGTAGTGTAGTGCAACGGAACGAAGGTTTAGCCCCTGAAAAGCAGGGGCTGTTATTTTCTACGCGAAAGCGAAGTGCAACGTAGCGACAGCGTCTTCTTTTCTGCACGTAAGCGAAGCGACAGTGCCCAACCGCAGTGTAATGCAACGCAACGAAGGTTTAGCCCCTGAAAAGCAGGGGCTGTTATTTTCTACACGAAAGCGGAGTGAAACGTAGCGACAGTGCCCAACCGTAGTGTAGTGCAACGCAACGAAGGTTACGCGACAGCGTCTTCTTTTCTGCACGAAAGCGAAGCGGCAGTGCCCAACCGTAGTGTAGTGCAACGCAACGAAGGTTTAGCCCCTGAAAAGCAGGGGCTGTTATTTTCTACACGAAAGCGGAGTGCAACGTAGCGCCAGTGTCAACCGTAGTGTAGTGCAACGCAACGAAGGTTACGCGAAAGCGGAGCGACAGCGTTTTCTTTTCTGCACGAAATCGAAGCGGCAGTGTCAACCGTAGTGTAGTGCAACGGGACGAAGGTTACGCGAAAGCGGAGCGACAGCGTCTTCTTTTCTGCACGTAAGCGAAGCGACAGTGCCCAACCGCAGTGGAGTGCAACGGAACGAAGGTTTAGCCCCTGAAAAGCAGGGGCTGTTATTTTCTACACGAAAGCGGAGTGAAACGAAGCGGCAGTGTCAACCGTAGTGTAGTGCAACGCAACAAAGGTCCAGTGGCTGGAACAAAACTGGTCAAAACCTTAAAAAGCGCGAGAAATCAAATTAGAAACGTTGATTTCTTGCGCTTTTTTGATGTTAAATTTTACGTAAAAAAATATGCTTATGTCATAAGCGACGCAAATTATCAGTGCGGTCAGATAGTGTTGCATGAAGGTAGATGTCGATATTTTTCGAAAGTTGGTTGATAAATTTAAAAAGTTGGGTGATAAATCGAGAAAGTTGGTTGATAAATTAAAAAAGTTGGTCGATAAATCGAGAAAGTTGGTCGATAAACAAACAATCAAAAGTTCTCGATAAATCTCAAAACTGCAGCTCATTAAAGATTTTTGTCGCTGTCATTGCGCTGCGCTGCAGAAAAATAAAAGCGGCTCGTCGGACGCTCTCTGAAAAGCGCCCAGTCGGAACGGAAATCAACCCCACGTTATAGTGATGAGCCATTTATTGTGGAAGCAAAATGATAGTGAAACGGTGGAAAACTTCTACTAATCGTATAATAACCATAAAAAACAGGCTGTGTTGACCACTGCCTGTTCATCTAAACACTTAATATTTTATTAACCTCATCACGCACTTCAAAAATATCAAAAGGCTTAGTAAAATATCGAATTGCTCCTAAATCTAATGCCTCCTGTACAACGTCCAATTCACCATATGCTGTCATCATGAAAACCGGGAGTTGTGGCCACTTCTCTTTTAAGCGCTTTAAAATTTCTATGCCATCCATCCCTGGAATTTTCATGTCTAATAGGACACAATCTATTTCCTCCTCCTCAGCATACTTCAGTGCTTCGATACCATTTGCAGCTAAATATGTACCATAACCTTCTTTTTTCAACACTTCATTTAAAAGTAAACGAATTCCTGGTTGATCATCGACAATTAGTAATCGTTTCACATTTCATTCCGCCCTTTTCGAGTTATTATTCTTACGTAAAATTCTCTCTATTATGTATTATTCTCCTTTAACCTATTAATACCTTCTAGTATTATAAATTATCTGCTTTTGCTTTATGCTCTTTTCAAACCTATAATATTGATTGAGGTGGGACCATGTCAAAAATTCTAACAACACAATTGAGTGGATTATTACAAAGAATAACACAAAATGAAGAAGAAGCTATTGAAGAAACAGCGCGATTACTTGCACAAGCTGGTATTAGTGAAGGTAATGTCTATTTCGCATGCTTTGGCGAAATGCAAATTGTCGAATTAAACGCATTTCAAGCTGTAGAACGTTTTACGAAGTTAGTCCCTTGGACAAAAGATACAGTTATCACGGAAGCGGATCGTGTTTGCATTTTTACACGTAGCGCACACGATGAGGATGCATTAGCATTAGCACAGCAATTAAATAATCAGTTTATTCCATTTGCAGCCGTTGCTAGCGAAGTTGCTAATTCCGAAAATCCACTAGCAGATTTAGCGTATACGTATATTTCAACACGCATGCGAGGTGGTTTATTACCGAACGATTTAGGAAAGCGCATAGTTGTACCACATGCTATTGCTGCCCTTTTTGTTTATGAAGCCGTAAAAATTGCGTATGATGAAATGCTTGGTCTTGATGACGAAGAGCTATAAAGAATCTATAAAAAGAGTTGTCTCAGCATTTGAGACAACTCTTTTTTGCATTATTTAAATGTTGCGCCGATAAAATCACGGAACAATGGCTGTGGACGGTTTGGACGTGATACTAACTCAGGGTGGAATTGGCATGCTACGAAGAAATTATTTTCTGGTAACTCGATAATTTCCACTAATTTACCGTTAGGACTTGTACCTGAGAAGACAAGACCTGCAGCTTCCATTGCTTCACGATATTCATTGTTAAATTCATAACGATGGCGGTGGCGCTCATAAACTAGCTCTTGACCATAGGCTTTGCTTGCCTTTGAGCCATCTCTTAACTTACATGGATATAAACCTAAACGTAATGTACCACCGATGTCTACACTGTCGTTTTGATCTGGTAGGAAGTCAATAATAGGATATTCCGTATTTGGATCAAGCTCTGTAGAATGCGCTCCTTGTAAACCAAGTACGTTACGAGCAAATTCTACTGTTGCAAGCTGCATACCTAGGCAAATACCTAAGAATGGTACATTATTTTCACGAGCATATTGTGTCGCTAAAATTTTACCTTCAACTCCGCGATCACCGAAACCACCTGGAACTAAAATAGCGTCAGCCCCTTTTAATAGCGTAGCAACATTGTCAGCATCTACATGTTCTGCATTAATCCAGTCAATCTCAATATCAGAATTAAATGCATAGCCTGCATGTTTTAATGCCTCTACAACAGAAATGTAAGCATCTTGTAGTTCTACATATTTACCTACTAATGCTACTTTTCGTTTATTTGGTAAGCTCTTCACTTTCGCTACAAGCTCGCGCCATTCTTCCATATCCGCCTCTGGTGCTTCAATGCCAAAATGGTCAAGCACGATATCATCAATATCTTGTGCATGAAGGTTTAAAGGTACTTCATATAAATGTTCTGCATCACGAGATTCAATAATTTCATGTGGCTGAACATCACAGAATAAAGCTAATTTTTCTTTCATATCTTCAGGCACTTCTTGCTCTGTGCGCACAACGATAATATTTGGTTGAATACCTAAAGAACGTAATTCTTTTACAGAATGCTGAGTTGGCTTTGTTTTTAACTCACCCGCAGCTTTAATATAAGGAATAAGCGTACAATGAACATACATCACATTGTTATGGCCTAAATTTGTTTTCATTTGGCGAATTGCTTCAAGGAATGGTAATGACTCAATATCCCCAACTGTTCCGCCTACTTCAGTAATAACTACGTCTGCGTTTGTTTCGCGACCAGCTCGTTGAATACGATCTTTAATCTCATTTGTAATGTGAGGAATTACTTGTACTGTTCCACCGTTGTAATCACCACGGCGTTCTTTTTGTAATACAGACTGATAAACACGACCTGATGTTACTGTAGAATGCTTTCCTAGGTTAATATCAATGAAACGTTCGTAGTGACCTAAGTCTAAGTCAGCTTCTGCGCCATCATCTGTTACGAACACTTCACCATGTTGATAAGGACTCATTGTACCTGGGTCAATATTGATATATGGGTCAAATTTTTGAATCGTTACTTCTAATCCGCGATTTTTTAATAAACGACCTAGAGATGCTGCTACAATCCCTTTTCCAAGTGAAGACACAACCCCACCTGTTACAAAAATATACTTCGTCATGAAAAAATTCCTCCTTATGTTGTTCTAGAAATTGCTAGTAAGAAAAGTACATTCACGCCACATGCTGATTCTAAGCATTGATGCCAATGTTTCGACAGGCTAAGAAAATAAATATTTCTCACCCCTAAAATAAGAAAAGCCGAGAATGCCTACACATGTAGTCGATTCGAAGCTGTAATCGTTTCTATCTCTTTTCTACTTTCAATTATGCCTCGGCATAATTGCGTCCGGGAATCGGTTTTGTGCTTAGGCCTGCACGAGGGCCGACACGATGTCGGTCATTTCGGTAATGCCACAGGACGTGGCGTTTTACCGATGCAGGTCAGTTAGCCGTTATCGCATGGATGCGATGTTTTTAGGCTAACATCTTTTAAGAACTCCTTTCCGATTCCGTGACATCCGCCGGAGGCTTTAACTTCTTTCAGCAACCCGCTGAAAGAAGGAAGTTTTAACATTTATTCAATCACCGATTATTATACATCATGAATAATTTAGAGCATTTATATTCATTCCGTAGCTATAAACATGGGAGAACTTGATTGAAAAAAGTTAAAAAAAATAAAAAAACGCTCCTCCTGCATAGGTTTGCAGGGGGAGCGTATTACATACACGGTCTTTCTCCTTTAATAAGGAGCCCAAGTAAAAGATTAAACGTAACCGTGATAGAAGTCAAGATTTTTTACTACAAGGATAAAAGAAAGAAAATTTCAAAGAGTAATTATCTTAGACTTCTTCCTCTTCTTCAAATTCTTCTTCATCTTCATCGATAAAGTCCTCATCGATTTCTTCATCGATGTCCTCTAATTCTTCTTCATCAAAGTCGATCTCTTCTTTATCATCTGCTGCTGCTTCTTCTTCATCTTCTTCATCTTCTTCAACGAATTCTTCATAATCTTCATCAAAGTCAATGTCTGCCTCTTCTATATCTTCATCTAAATCATCTTCATCCTCAACGGCAGCTTTAGATTTTTTCTTATGAGTTTTAACAGAAGGAGCTGTTTCTTCTTCAATCTGTTCAACTTTATACCATTCACGTAAGCCCCAGCCTGTTTCTTGATTAAATAAGAAGCGGCCATCTACATTTAGATCTGTGTAAAATTGTAGTAGGCGACCTTTTATTTCCTCATCACTATGGCCAACAAACTCTTGAATAATTGTTAATAAGTCATTAAAAGACACTGAGGCACGTTTTTCATTTAAAATTGCATAAGCTAAGTTAATTAACGATTCTTCCGTTAATTGTTCTTTTGTCATTTCACGAAAATTCATTCGTGCACTTCCTTTCTCTCATCGCAATGGACGTTTTAAAATTCATATAGCTTTATTTTCGGAGCGCAGCAAAAAAAGGCCGCACAAAAGTAACTTTCCATCATAAGCATAATACCCATTATATACAAAGTATTATCCTCATTGCTAGCTTCAATTACTGTTTTTTATATCACGCATTTTTTTTATCCCCAAGTAAAACAAATAGAGAGATAATAATAGTAAAGGAACAGCGCCAATTTGCTTATCATACAGGAAAATGACTCCTACCACCAAAGCTGAAATAATGATGTAGTTAATAGCTGATTTCATCACCTATTGCGCCTCCCCTTTTTTTTACATTTCTATTATAACGGAAATAAAAAGAAGTGCCTAATCCTAAGACTAGACACTTACAACTACACCAACATTTTACACAAAATGGAATCATCACCAAAACGAGTGGTTGATTTCCGTTCCGACTGGGCGCTTTGTTGTTGCTGTCGCTACGCTTTCGCACAGAAAACATCCGCTTCGCTGCAGGGTCTCGGGCCAACAGATGTTTTTTGCGCGAAAGCGAAGCGGCAGCAAAAGGGTTTCATTCTGTGCGAAAGCGTAGTGCAACGAAGCGACAGCAAAAGGGTTTTATCTGCGCGAAAGCGAAGCGGCAGCGGCAACAGCACCGATGTTGGTCACGAAGGCGTTATCACAGGATGTGATGGTTTTAGCCTTCGTTCCTCTATCGCTAATCCCCGAGGAGTCGCCCAGTCTCCACTCCAATCAACTTATTTACATAGTAGACGTTTTATCAAAAGTCATCCACAATTTTTGATGATGAACCACAAAATGGAATAGTTGTTATACAGCAAGAAGATCATTACATATTACGACGATATTGTCCGCCTACCTCGTATAAAGCATTTGTGATTTGCCCTAAGCTAGCGACTTTTACGGTTTCCATAAGCTCCGCGAAAATATTACCGTTGTTTACAGCTACTTGTTGTAAACGAGCAAGAGCCGCTGCGTTCTCTCCTTCATGTTGCTTCCAGAAGGCATGTAAATTACGAATTTGCGTCTCTTTTTCTTCCGTCGATGCACGCGCAATTTCCATATTGTTAATTTCATCTTCAGAAGGCGGATTCGGATTTAAGTATGTGTTTACACCAATGATTGGTAACTCACCTGAATGCTTTAGCATCTCGTAGTGCATCGATTCCTCTTGAATCTTACCACGTTGATATTGTGTTTCCATTGCACCTAGTACGCCACCACGATCATTGATACGATCAAACTCTTCTAGTACCGCTTCTTCTACAAGGTCTGTTAACTCTTCTACGATAAACGCTCCTTGTAATGGATTTTCGTTTTTCGCTAAGCCATGTTCCTTCGTAATAATCATTTGAATGGCCATCGCACGACGTACAGATTCTTCCGTAGGCGTTGTAATGGCCTCATCATATGCATTCGTATGCAATGAATTACAATTATCCTGTAATGCCATTAACGCCTGTAACGTTGTGCGGATATCATTAAAATCAATCTCCTGCGCATGCAAACTACGTCCAGATGTTTGGATATGATATTTTAATTTTTGCGCACGTTCATTGGCACCGTACTTATCACGCATGACAACCGCCCAAATACGGCGGGCTACACGTCCAATAACTGTGTACTCTGGATCCAGTCCGTTAGAGAAGAAGAATGATAGATTTGGCGCAAAGTCATCAATATTCATTCCTCGACTTAAATAATATTCTACATACGTAAAGCCATTTGCTAATGTAAAGGCCAACTGTGATATTGGGTTCGCACCAGCTTCGGCAATATGATAACCAGAAATAGATACGGAGTAATAATTACGAACTTTATGATCGATAAAGTATTGCTGAATATCCCCCATCATACGTAACGCAAACTCTGTTGAGAAAATACATGTATTTTGCCCTTGATCTTCTTTTAAAATATCTGCTTGCACAGTTCCACGTACAACCTGTAATGTTTTCTCACGTGTCTCCGTAAATTCTTCAACTGTCAAAGATTGACCAAGTTCTTTCTCACGTAGTTTCACTTGCTGATCAATAGCCGTATTCATGAACATCGCCAAAATAACCGGTGCTGGACCGTTAATTGTCATCGACACTGAAGTTGATGGTGCACATAAATCAAAGCCTGCATAAAGCTTTTTCATATCCTCTAGTGTACAAATGGATACACCTGACTCTCCAACCTTCCCATAAATATCTGGTCGGTAATCTGGATCCTCACCGTATAGCGTTACCGAATCAAATGCTGTTGATAGACGTTTCGCATCATCATCTTTCGATAAATAATGGAATCGTTTATTTGTACGCTCAGGCGTTCCCTCGCCAGCAAATTGTCGTTTCGGATCTTCCCCTTCACGTTTAAATTGGAATACTCCCGCTGTATATGGGAATTCACCAGGTACATTTTCTCTATAAACCCAGCGTAAAATTTCACCATAATCTACGAATTTCGGCAAAGCAACTTTAGGTATTTTTGTACCAGAAAGGCTTGTTGTCTTTAAAATTGTTCGAATTTCCTTATCACGAACTTTCGTGACAAATTCGTCCCCAGCATACGCTTCTTTTAAAGCTTGCCAATTATCTAATATACGTTTAGACTCAGCCGTTAATTCATCTCTGAAACCTTCCGCTAAAGAAGTAAGAGATTCAACAAGTGCATCATTTGGCGCTTTTTCCTTAATCGCTGTAATAGCTCCCTCTAATTGGAATAGACGGCGAGCAAATTCCACCTGTTGCTCTGATTTTTTATGGTAGCCACGCACAGTATCTGTAAGTTCTCGTAAATAATAACGACGGTCGTTTGGAATGATAACATCTTGTTTTTGAGTTTTCGCAAATTGCTCATAACCCGTTTCCCAATTACTTCCTACCTTTGTATTAATGATATTTACTAATGCAGCAAATAAAGCATTCGTTCCTTTATCATTAAATTGACTGGCAATCGTACCGTACACAGGCATAGTATCAAGTGATTCTTCCCAAAGCTCTCGAGAACGTTGATATTGCTTTTGTACTTGACGTAGCGCATCCTCAGAGCCTTTACGTTCAAATTTATTGATGGCAATAACATCCGCAAAATCAATCATGTCAATTTTTTCAAGCTGTGTTGGAGCACCAAACTCGCTTGTCATAACGTACATGGATAGATCAGTGTATTTTGTAATTTCCGCATCACCCTGACCAATACCACTTGTTTCTACAATGATTAAATCATAACCCGCTACACGCGTTACATCTAGCACATCCCCAATGGAAGCAGTAAGCTCTGTACGAGATCCACGGGTTGCTAAACTACGCATATATACGCGATTATTGAAAATCGCATTCATACGAATTCGGTCACCAAGTAAAGCCCCACCTGTTTTTTGCTTTGTCGGATCGACAGAAAGAATAGCTACGCGCTTATCCGGAAACTCTTTCAAGAAACGACGAATTAATTCATCTGTTAAAGAAGATTTACCCGCACCACCTGTTCCAGTAATACCCAATATAGGCGTCCCTTTTGAGCGTTTGTGAGCTTCCGCTAGCATTTTTTTCGTTTCTTCATCATCATTCGACTCTGCAGCAGTTAATAAATTTGCTAAAATTTCAGGTGTTTCTGTGGATAGAGCATCCAGCTTTTCTTGATAGCTACCTATAGCAGTCGGGAAATCAGTTCCTTTAATTTTCTCATTAATCATCCCTTGTAAACCTAAAACACGCCCATCCTCTGGTGAGAAAATCCCTGCAATCCCGTAAGCATGTAGCTCTTTAATTTCACGTGGTAAAATAACACCACCGCCACCACCATAAATTTTAATATGTGGCGCCCCTTTTTCACGTAGCAAATCATACATATATTTAAAGTATTCCATATGTCCGCCTTGATAAGATGATACCGCAATACCTTGAGCATCCTCTTGAATCGCAGCATTTACGACTTCCTCCACGGAGCGGTTATGTCCTAAATGGATTACCTCTACACCGCTTGATTGTAAAATACGTCGCATAATGTTAACCGAAGCATCATGTCCATCAAAAAGACTTGATGCTGTAACAAAACGCACGTGATTTTTTGGACGATATACTTCTACCTTTGTCATATGAAATCCCCACTTTCTCCCCTTAATCAATTACACCTTTGTGTGATGAAACAGCTTTCTATTTATAAAAAAAATCGGTAATTGCAATGTCGCTTTATGCAATTACCGACAACCCCTTTACAGAACTTATTAGAACCCCTTTATGCCTGAAATAAACAATGTTATTTGCATTTCAATAAATTCGTCAATAGAGTGCTGACGATGGAGCGCCCATTTACGGAATGCCCAGCTTTGTCCAGAAACGACTAAGTTATTTGCTGCCAAGTGAATTTGTTTATCTGTCATCGTTATTTCACCTGACTGCACACAGCGTTTTAGTAATCGCTCAAAAGTAGCAACCATTTCAAACTCTTTACTAAATACATAACGTTGCGCTTCTTTCGACAATGATTTAGTTTCCTGATACATGATTGTCAGCTCATCAACCAAACTATCTATTTGCAAGAAATACTCTCGAATCATTTCCTTTAACTCTTCAATCGTTCCTGCCTTAATCTCAAAACTTGAAAGTCGCTCCATCGCATGGTGATAAATACTATCACATACAAGGTAAAGGACGTCTTCCTTCGTACGAATATATTCATATAATGTTCCGATACTAAAGCCTGCAGCTTTTGCGATTTCTCTCGTTGTGGCACGATGAAACCCTTTTTCTTTAAATAATTTAATGGCTCCCTCTATCATCTGTTCTCGACGAATGGCGATGAGATTTTCATCTTTTACCGTTGACTGTACTTGGGGTCTTTGATCTCTTTCTGTCATACGTTATTTTGTCAACATACGAGAGATAACAAGTCGTTGAATCTCTTGTGTACCTTCGTAAATTTGTGTGATTTTTGCATCACGCATGAAGCGCTCAACTGGATAATCCTTCGTATAACCATATCCACCAAAGACTTGAACCGCCTCAGTTGTTACACTCATCGCCGTATCGCCAGCCATTAATTTTGCCATTGCAGATGCCTTACCATAAGGTAGACCATTTGATTCTAACCAAGCTGCTTGGTATGTAAGCAGTCGAGATGCTTCAATTTGAGTTGCCATATCTGCTAGTTTAAAGGATACACCTTGGTTGGCAGTAATCGGCTTACCAAATTGCACACGCTCTTTACCATATTCAACCGCTGCATCTAGCGCGCCTTGTGCAATCCCTAGAGCTTGTGCCGCAATACCATTACGTCCTCCATCAAGTGTTGTCATCGCAATTTTGAAGCCTTCTCCCTCAGCTCCAAGCATGTTTTCTTTCGGAACACGACAGTTATCAAAAATAATTTCAGTTGTAGGAGATGAACGAATTCCTAGTTTTTTCTCCTTCTTCCCTACCGAGAAACCTTCATAGCCAGCTTCAACGATAAAAGCAGTTGTGCCATTTTTAGCTTCTGGATCTGTTACTGCAAATACAACATATGTATCTGCTACTCCACCGTTCGTAATGAAAATTTTCGAGCCGTTTAAAATATAATCATCGCCATCACGTTTTGCATATGTTTTCATGCCACCCGCATCAGAACCTGATCCTGGCTCCGTTAAGCCATATGCACCGATATGTTTACCTTCTGCCATTGGGCGAAGGTATTTTTGTTTTTGCTCTTCATTACCAAATTTAAAGATCGGCCAACCAGCAAGTGAAGTATGTGCTGATAAAGTTACCCCTGTTGAAGCACATACACGTGATAATTCCTCTACAGCAATGACATATGCAAGATAATCAAAGCCTGCACCGCCGTATTCTTCTGGCCATGGAATACCTGTTAAACCTAACTCCGCCATTTTATCGAAAATTGCACGGTCAAACTCTTCGTTCTCGTCACGTTCAGCAGCTGTTGGTGCTACTTCATTAATAGCAAAATCACGAATCATTTCACGTAATTGCTCATGCTCTTCTGTTAATTGAAAGTTCATTGTCCATTTCCCCTTTTTCGTTAGACTCAGTTAGTGCTATATTGTTGATTTCTGTATGTGATCATGTTTCTGTAGTATTGCTTCGGAACACTGAGCGAACCTCTAGTAACCTAAAGCGTTTTCCTGAATCGACATCATCCGTAAAAAATCAACTTTGCAACATTCATCAGACTTTATTTAAGTAAATGTTTACTAATGACTAGCTTTTGAATTTCACTTGTACCCTCGTATATCTCTGTCACCTTTGCATCTCGGAAATAACGCTCTACAGGATAGTCTTTTGTATAGCCGTAGCCACCAAAAATCTGTATAGCGTCTATCGCTGTTTGTACTGCCGTACGTGAGGCAAACAGTTTCGCCATCGAGGCCTCGGCTCCGCATGGCAACCCTTTTGTACGTAGATCCGCTGCACGATAGACTAGTAATTTTGCTGATTCTACGGCAGTCGCCATATCAGCAAGCTTGAAGCCAACCCCTTGTTGCGCTGCAATAGGCTTTCCAAATTGAACGCGCTCTTTGGCATAAGCAGTAGCTGCCTCTAGCGCTGCTTCAGCAATGCCTAGAGCTTGTGCTGCGATTCCAATGCGTCCAACATCTAAGTTAGCCATTGCAATTTTAAAGCCTTCCCCTTCCTCCCCAAGAAGGTTTGCGGCTGGAATGCGACAGTTGTCGAATGTTAGTTGAACTGTACGTGAGCCGTGTAGGCCCATTTTATGTTCATCTTTACCTATGATTAAGCCTGGCGTTCCTTTTTCAACAATAAATGCTGAAATACCACGTGTTTTTTCAGTTGGATTCGTTGAGGCAAAGACAATATAAACATCTGCTTCTCCGCCGTTTGTAATAAACACCTTGGAGCCGTTGATGACATAGTCATCTCCATCTCGCACCGCTTTGGATTGTAAAGAGCCAGCGTCAGAACCAGCGCTAGGCTCTGTTAAACAAAATGCCCCTAAATATTCCCCTGCAGCAAGCTTTGGAACATAACGTTTCTTCTGTTCATCGTTGCCGAAATAAATGATAGGGTTTGTTCCAACCGAAGTATGTACAGATAAAATAACACCCATTACTGCACTAACCTTCGATAGTTCATTGATTGCAATTATGTACGATGTAAAATCCATCGCTGAGCCGCCTAATTCCTCAGGCGTCGTGATCCCCATTAAACCTAATTCTCCCATTTGCGCAAGGAGTTCACGTGGAAACTCTCCTGCTTCCATACGTTCTACCCACGGTTCAATTTTATCCTGAGCAAAATTACGAACCATATCACGCATCATTATTTGTTCATCTGTAAATTGTAAATGCATCTATTATGTCACCCCTGTATGTTGTCCCGTAGCATTGTACTTCATTTGAATTGTCCCATCCCCATAGGATTATTCATAAACGTAAAAGCCTCTTCCAGATTTTTTACCTACCCAGCCTGCTGCCACATATTTACGAAGCAATGGACAAGGTCTATATTTACTATCACCTAAGCCCTCATGTAAAATCTCCATGATGGATAGACATGTATCAAGACCAATAAAATCTGCTAATGTTAATGGCCCCATCGGATGATTCATGCCAAGCTTCATCACATCGTCAATGGCTTCTTTCGATGCTACACCCTCATACAATGCGTAGATCGCTTCATTAATCATTGGTAATAAAATACGATTCGAAATAAAGCCTGGGAAGTCATTTACTTCCACTGGCGTTTTCGATAATTTTACTGTCATGTCTTCAACTGCTTTGTAGACTTCATCACTAGTAGCTAACCCTCTAATAATTTCTACAAGCTTCATAACCGGTACAGGATTCATAAAGTGCATACCAATCACTTGCTCTGGACGATTTGTGACAGCTGCAATTTCCGTAATTGGTAAAGATGATGTATTCGTAGCTAAAATGGCATGTGCCGGTGCAATCTGATCAATTTGCTTAAAGATGGATTGCTTCACTTCCATATTCTCCACTGCTGCCTCGATGATAATATCTACGTCACTAGCATCCTGTAAATCTAGTGACATACTAATACGACCTAAAATAGCCGCCTTCTCATCCTCAGTTTTACGACCCTTTTCAACATCACGTGTCAGGTTTTTCGTCATTACGCCTAAACCACGTTCGAAAAATTCTTGCTTCATGTCGTTCAGTTTGACGTCATAGCCAGCTTGTGCACAAACTTGTGCAATCCCGGAGCCCATTTGCCCAGCACCAATAACCATTACTTTTTGAATTCCCATCATTCGTGTCCCCCTGTTTTCGGTACTTCAATCATAATCGCATCGCCTTGCCCTCCACCTGAGCAGATAGCAGCAATTCCGATACCACCGCCACGACGTTTTAAATCATGCGCAAGTGTTAAAATAATGCGTGCTCCAGATGCTCCAATTGGATGACCTAACGCAACTGCACCACCGTTAACATTGACCTTTTCAGCATCTAAATCCGCCAGTTGCTTGCTGACAAGAGCTACCGCTGCAAATGCTTCATTGATTTCGATCAAATCAATGTCAGCTAATGATTTCCCCGTCTTTTTAAGTAATTTGTTAATGACAAGCCCTGGTGTTTGTGGGAAGTTCTCAGGCTCAATCGCAAGCTCTTCATGGCCGATAATCACTGCAAGCGGCTCTCTACCTTCACGCGCCGCACGTTCCTCACTCATTACTACTAAGGCACACGCACCATCGTTAACGCCAGGTGCATTCCCTGCTGTAATCGTTCCGTCCTTGTCAAAGGCTGGCTTGAGTTTCGCAAGTACCTCCATTGACGTACCGGCTCTTGGTGCCTCGTCCGTATCGATATGAAGCGGTTCTCCCTTACGTTGTGGAATTTCCACAGGCACAATTTCTTCAGCAAAGTAACCTTTTTCAATTGCTGCAAGTGCACGTTCATGACTGCGAACAGACCAAGCATCCTGCTCCTCACGGCTTAACGAATATTCTTTGGCCGTTGTATTACCGTAGCTTCCCATATGCGGCCTTGTCTTATCAAAGGCACATGTTAAGCCATCATATAGCATGCCATCTACCATTGTTGAGTCGCCCATGCGTAAGCCTGTTCGACCATTTTGTAGATAATACGGTGCATTCGACATGGATTCCATACCACCAGCGATAATTACTTCTTCGTCCCCTAATCGAATTAGCTGATCCGCTAGTGTTACAGCACGCATCCCTGACGCACAAACCTTGTTAATCGTTTCTGTTTTCACTGCTACTGGTAAATTTGCTTTGATCGCAGCCTGCCTTGAAGGAATTTGGCCCTGTCCCCCTTGTAAAACGGAGCCTAAAATTACTTCATTCACTTCATCAGGCGAAATATTCGCTTTCTCAAGTGCCCCTTTTATGGCAATTGCGCCTAAATCACTCGCGCTTAATGCTGATAGTGAACCTCCAAACTTACCAAATGCAGTTCTTGCTCCTGCTAAAATTACTGCTCTATTCAAGTAAAACACCCCTTTTGTTTTACGTTCTAGAAGAAGTATAAGAGCATCTGCGTTGACTGAACGCTCGCTCGACCTCTTGCTATGAAAAATGGGAGTTAGTATCAATTATGCCTCGGCATAATTGCGTCTGGAATCGACTTTGTGCTTAGGCCTGCACGATGCAGGTCAGTTAGCCGTTATCGCATGGATGCGATGATTTTAGGCTAACATCCTAAGTGAACTCCTTTTCGATTCCATGACATCCGCCGGAGGCTTTAACTTCTTTCAGCGGGTGTTTGGATACCCGCTGAAAGAAGTTAGATCAACTCCCATTTCCATTTAATCTTATTCTACAAAACAATTATTTATTGTGCAATTTATATTTTTCAGATAACTAAAATATTTCTGCAATAACCATTATTTTTCTGCGTTAGTTTCTGCATTCTTGTCTTATTCGACACTGTCTACAGAGGCTACTACTTCTTCAACCATTACATCCGCTGCTTCTTCAACAGACTCTTCGACAGCTTTCACTTTTTCACCAAATACTGAACGCTCCAATAGTTCTGCAACATCGAATGTACTGATTGTATCTTCAACCTCTTTTGCCTTTGTACCATCCTCAAGCATTGTTAAGCAGTAAGGACATCCAGAAGAAATAACTGAAGCATCCGTTGCTAAAGCTTGCTCTGTTCTTGCTACGTTAATTCGGTTGCCGACATGCTCTTCCATCCACATTAAGCCGCCACCTGCACCACAGCACATTGCTGACTCACGATTACGCTCCATTTCCACAAGCTTAACACCTGGAATACCACGTAATATCTCGCGTGGTGCATCATAAACATCGTTATAACGACCTAAATAACAAGAATCGTGGAAAACAATCGTTTCATGAACTTCGTAATTTAACGCTAGACGATTTTCATCAATCAATTGATTCAATAGTTCAGTATGATGGTAGACCTCGCCCTTCCAGCCAAAATCTTGATATTCATTTTTAAAGATATTGTAAGCATGAGGGTCAATCGTAACGATTTTCTTCACGTCGTTTTTCTCAAATTCATCAATATTCGCTGTTGCCAGCTCTTGGAATAAAAACTCATTTCCTAATCGACGTGGAGTGTCCCCTGAGTTTTTCTCTTTATTTCCTAAAATCGCAAACTTCACGCCTGCCTCGTTTAATAAACGACAGAAAGCTAAGGCAATTTTTTGTGAGCGGTTATCAAACGCACCCATTGATCCTACCCAGAATAAATATTCCATTTCTTCCCCTGATTTTTTCAGCTCTTTCACTGTTGGAATATGAATTGTTGGATCTAGGTCACGCCAATTTTCTTTTTCTTTACGGTTTAAGCCCCAAGGATTGCCTTGACGTTCGATATTTGTCATCGCGCGTTGTGCATCAGGGTTTACTTTTCCTTCAGTCATTGTTAAGTAACGACGTAAATCAATAATTTTATCGACATGCTCGTTCATTACAGGACATTGATCCTCACAGTTACGGCAAGTTGTACATGCCCAAATCTCTTCTTCTGTAATGACATCGCCGATTAAAGAAGGGCTGTAGATATCTTCAATGACTGCCCCTTCAGCACCAGCTGCCATCGCTAGCTGATTCCCCTTTGTTTTCGCAAAGAATTGATAAGGTACCCAAGGCTTTTGCTTTGTCTCAACAGCACCTGTAAATGTTAAATGATCACGTAGCTTCACGATTAAATCCATCGGTGATAGCATTTTTCCTGTACCTGACGCTGGACACATATTTGTACAACGTCCGCACTCTACACAGGAATATAAATCTAGCATTTGTTTTTGTGTAAAGTCTTGAATACGTCCAACACCAATTGCTGGAATATCCTCTTCATCTTCAGCATTTTCTAATGCTTCAAAATCAATCGGTGTTAAAGTACCTGTACGATCTAAACGATTCATGTACACATTGATCGGACTCACAATTAAGTGGAAGTGCTTCGATTGTGGTACATACACTAAGAATGTCAATAGAATCAATAAGTGTGCCCACCACATTACATAGAAAACAACCGCCGCTGCTGATGCTGGTAAGAAGCTAAAAATAGCAGCAATACCAGAAGCAACTGGCTCTGTATAAGTTAGTCCTTCACCATGCCAAATTATTCCCATACCATTTGCAAGCAATGTGGATACCATTAACCCGCCAATGAAAATTAAGACAAGTCCATTTTTCCAGCCTCGTTTTAGACGTACTAACTTTTCTACATAACGACGGTAAAATGCCCACACAACCGCCACTAAAATCATTAATACTACAAGCTCTTGGAAGAATGTAAACACACTGTAGAAAATGCCAAGTGGCAAATGTGACCCAGGAGCTAACCCCTTCCAAATTAAATCAATGGCACCTAGCTGCACCATCAAAAATCCATAGAAGAACATAACGTGAATTAAACCACTTTTCGGATCTTTTAATAGCTTATTTTGGCCAAGTACATTGACCATAAGATAACGAATTCGTTCTTGAACACTTTCATCAAACTCAACCTTTTTCCCCAATTGCACAAACTTATAGCGTGTTTTTAACAGATAGAAGAATAACCCTACTGCATAAAACACAACCAAGACTGTTAGAACAATGTTTGCAATTACTAATGGACTCATGGTTGGTCCCCCCTTTAGTTCGTCGTAAGTTTCTCTCTTTGTGGTAAATTTGCTAGTTCAATCATTATATTCCTATTCTAATAAATGAGTGAGCATTCAGTCAACATAAAACGGAAATATTTCTGATAATTTTATATTCTTACATTTTACAAGAAAAAAAGCCACCCTGAATTTTCAAAGTGACCATTTTTTTCATTCTTTATAATACTAATTCTCACCATAACGTGTGGTTGATTTCCGTTCCGACTGGGCGCTTTGCCGCTGACGCTTCGCTTTCGCGCAGAGCAGAGCTTCCTGGGGGCGTCCGATGAGCCGCTTCACTCGCGATGCTCGCTCCAAGGTCTCGGGCCAACACGATGTTGGTCACGAAGGCGTTATCACAGGACGTGATGGTTTTAGCCTTCGTTCCTCTATTGCTAATCCCCGAGGAGTCGCCCAGTCTCCACTCCAATCAACCTATATCAAATATTATCCATAATTTTTGATAATGAGTGCCCTATGTCTATGAATCAACTTCGCCTTGGCATAATTTTAGCTGTCGTTTTGTTTTCTCTACAAAAAACATTTGTTACTGATGCATTTCTTTAGCTACAAAAAACATTTGTTACTGATGCATTTCTTTAGCTACAAAAAACATTTGTTACTGATGCATTTCTTTAGCTACAAAAACCATTTGCTAAATGACGATAAATTACAAGCTATTTTTTAAACACATTGCCACTTCGAATATATTCAACATCCGCGACATTCAATCTAAAATTAACAACACGCGCAACCGCAAATAAATAATCCGATAGACGGTTTAAATATTTTTGTACAATTGTCGGTACATCTTCGATTTCCTTCATAAGCGTTACCATTTGACGCTCTGCTCGACGTGCTACTGTGCGAGCAATGTGTAAAGTTGCGGCTGCTGGTGCACCACCTGGTAGAATAAAACGCTGTAACGGTGGTGCTTCATCTGACAATGCATCAATACGCGATTCCAACACTTCAATTGGCTGCTCTGTCAGCTTATAATGACGCTCCTTCATGACATTAGCAAGGTCACCACCTGCATCAAAAAGCTCATGTTGAATCGTTTCTAAATCAATTAGAATATCCTTGAATAACTCACGATCTAATTCACTAACTGCCTTACCAATAAAAGAATTTAATTCATCAATGGCCCCATATGTCTCTACGCGTAAGCTATCTTTATCAACGCGTCCACCGATAAGACTTGTTTTCCCTGTATCGCCTGTTTTCGTGTAAAGCTTCATCTCTCTCATCTCCTAAAATTATTTTATCAATTTCGCCTTGGCGTAATTCCCGCTGCCGCTTCGCTTTCGCGCAGATAAACAATGCGTCCGGATTTTGTATTGTGCCCAGGCCTGCACGAGGGCCGACATGATGTCGGTCATTTCGGTAATGCCACAGGACGTGGCGTTTTTACCGATGCAGGTCAGTTAGCCGTTTTCGCAGGATGCGAAGGTTTTAGGCTAACATCCTTTATTCATTCCTTTGAAAATCCGTACATCCGCCGGAGGCATTATCTTCATTCAGCAGGTGTATCTGCTGAATGAAGATAATTTTTTATCGCCTGCACAGTTGTTTCAAAAACACCTTTACCGATCATCTTACCTACATCAGTAATGGGACCGCCGTACAGCATTTCTTCCCCTTTTTGTGTCGCAGCAATCAATAAACTATCTGTAGAAGTACCTGTCGCCATCGTACCACTAAGCTCATCACGAATATTTTCTGATTGCAATGCCTTTGTTTTCGCCTCAGTAGCTGTCATCATTGCTTGGAAAAATGCTTCCTCTGATAAACAGCCATTCACGATGACCCACGTATTTATAGTACCAATATATGGTTCATCTTGTCTTTCATGGGCACGAGACACATCAACAGCATTACCAACTCCAGCCGTAACAGCCACAATAATGCTACCAAAAGAAGCTTGAAATTCATTAATAGCTACAAGATTTGTTGGGACAGCTGTTAACATGACGACTGTACTTGTAGATGAAAAGTGCTCCTTTAATAAAAATTCAGCAACCTCTCTCTTTACATCATTAATGACATAATCTATCGGTACAGAGCGATTTAACAGACAATCATACCAACCGATACCCGGATTATGGACAGCTGAGGACACCGTTTTTAAAGGAAACTCTGATTGAAGCTGAATGTAATGATCTGTAACAGTGAAATTTTCTTTTTTAATGACAGCACGTTGCTGATGTTCAACGGAGGCTGGCATCATTGTAATTTGAGGCTTTGGAATTTCTGGATGTGCATAAGTTGCCACTCGGGCATGATAAACGTCTTCGATTTGCGCAGCGATTAATACTTCATGTGGCGCCCCAAATGCCCGCATCCGTCCTTCCTCCATTAGTAATAATTCATCACAGTAAAGAGAAGCTAAATTCATATCATGCAGTACCATAATAACGGTCAAACCACATTCTATTGCTTCCTTTCGCACCATATCTAAAATTTGACGTTGATGCGCAATATCTAGATGGTTGGTAGGCTCATCTAGCAGCAATATTTCCGCTGTTTGTGCAAGAGCTTGAGCGACAAAAACCCTTTGCTGTTCACCGCCCGACAAAAATTCCATCGGTGTCTGTTCATAGCGTTTCACACCTGTTTGTATCATTGCATGTTGAACTGCTTGTTCATCACGATCAGTCCAGCTTGAAAAGAAGCCTGTTTGATGTGGATAACGTCCAAGTGATACTGCCTCCCTTACACTGTTTGAAAAGGCATTAGCATGTAATTGTGGCAGCACTGCCATCTTCTTTGCTAATGCACGAGCATTGTAAGAGCTACTATTTTTACCATCTACTAATACAGTGCCTGCTGTTGCTGGTAGTATGCCACTTATTACTTTTAACAGTGTGGATTTCCCACTACCATTCGGCCCTAAAATCCCTAGTATTTTACCTTTTTCAACGGAAAAACTTATATCCTGGACGATTGGTACGTCTTCATAGCCACCGGAAAGATGCTCAACAACAATCATGCCCGTACCCCCTTGCCTCTACGTTGTTTATAAAAAATATAGGAAAAAACGGGCGCTCCAATAAATGCAGTAATGACACCAATCGGCAGCTCTCTTGGCACAATAATTGTTCGTGCTACTAAATCACAAATAATTAGTAAAGTTGCCCCATTTAAAAATGATAATGGCAATAAATGACGATGATCTGAACCCCAAACCATTCTCGTCATATGAGGAACAACTAAACCAACAAAGCCAATCGTTCCAGAAACAGCTACCGCTGCTCCTGTCAACATAGATCCACCCACTAAAATAATATATTTACTACGCTTAACATTGACACCTAAATGCTTCGCACGTTCTTCTCCATATAACAGAACATTTAACTCGCGTCTTTGTGTCCAAAGCATAATGGAACCAATGATAACAAATGGGATTATCATCTGAACGTAAGGCCAACCACGCATCGATACTGAGCCGAGCAGCCATCCGATTACTTGGCGTAGCTCCTCACCAGATAATGCAATCATTAATGAAATCAAGGAACCTAAAAATGAACTAAATATAACCCCTGTTAAAATAAGAGTTTCCATTTTTAGTGAACGGTCTACTATTCTAGCAAAGCCCATAACCGCTACCATCGTTAATATGGCACCTATCATACTAAAGACTGGCAATGTAAAATGACCGACTACAGGTATTGAGACACTAAAGAAAATCGTCATCACTGCGCCCACTGATGCACCAGAAGAAACACCTAACGTATAAGGATCAGCCAAAGGGTTTTTTAATAAGCCTTGAAAAGCTGCCCCTGCAATAGCAAGTGATGCCCCTACAAGCCCTGCTAGCAGAACTCGAGGTAAACGAATCTTCCATAAAATATTGGCAGCTGTTTCATCAGCGGCCTTATTCCACAATACTTCTAATGGAATATGAACTGAGCCTATCGCCACACCACACCAGATGCTAATGATTAAAAGCGTAATTGCTGTTACATAGGCTACAATTGTTTTACTCATTTAAACGCCTCTGGGTAAATGGCCTTTGCTAATTCCTCAAAACCATCTGCCAATCGAGGACCTTGACGACTTGTCGTATTTTCATCCACTTGTACAATGGCTTTATTTTTTACAGCAGTAATTGTCTCAAAGCCTGGACGTTGCGGAATTTTCGTTAAAATATTCGGTACATAATTATATGTCACAACAATGACATCTGGATTTTTCGCAATAATTTGTTCAGCATCAATTTGATACCAGTCATTTGTATCTGCTGCCACATTTCCGGCATGAATCATTTCTAGCATTTCATTCATAAATGTACCTTTACCAGCTGTATAAATTTCTGGCTCATCAGTCGACTCTACAAAAACTTTTTTTGGCTTAACACCCTCAAGTTTTGTTTCAACTTCTGCAACCTTTGCCTTCATAGTTGCGACCACTTTTTTAGCCTCTTCTAGTTTTCCTGTTGCACGACCAAGCTGTTCAATCGTCGTGTAAGTCTCATTAAAGTTTTTGGCATCCGCTACAACAAATACTTTCACACCTGCAGCCTCAAGCTGTTCAATTGCTCCTTTTGAATAACTCATACCCGATGCATGCGCAAGAACGATATCTGGCGATAAAGCAATAATTTGTTCAATATTATAATCCATACCGCCAACCTTTTCTTTTTTACTAGCCTCTGGTGGATAATCGTCATTTTCTGTTACACCCACTATTTCATCATTTAAGCCAAGGCTAAATAAAATTTCTGTGTTACTTGGAATGAGAGAGACTATTTTTTCAGGAGGTGCTTCTAGCGTAATCTCTTTGCCAGAAGCATCCGTTATCGTCATTGGGAATGTTGCTTGATCTACTTTCGATGTCTCTTGCTGCTCAGCAGATGACGGCTTGTCATTTGTCGCCTCTTTTGTGTTGCATGCTGCAAGCAAACCAATAGCTAAAAATGCTGATAATCCTATTTTCCAAAATTTCTTCATGTGAATCCCCCTTAGTCTATCTGTGCATATAGTGAACGACTTGTTTTTCTGATTCATCGATACAATTTAGGTTTTTATCGCTCGAGGTTGTGGGTTATCGCGCAACTTTTTGGGTTTATCGCCCAACTTTGCGGATTTATCACCCAACTTTTGGAGTTTATCACCCAACTTTGCGGATTTATCACCCAACTTTTTGAGTTTGTCACCCAACTTTGCGGATTTATCACCCAACTTTGGATTTATCGCTAACATTGTGGGTTATCACCCAATTTTTTGAGTTTATCACCTAACTTTGGGTTTATCACTCAACGTTGTGGGTTATCGCCCAACTTTGTGGATTTATCACCCAACTTTTTAGGTTTATCGCCCAACTTTGCGGATTTATCGCCCACTTTTCCAAATTTATCGATATTCATCTTACAAAACAAACACCCCTCATCATAAAAAAATGAGGGGGTCAAATTTGCACAATATAAATATACAAAATCCACCATCCTATCCTCGTAGGCTACAACGTGTTTTCTATAAAGGCAGGTCTCCTGGCTTGTGCTTCATACGCTTTTTCAAGCCTTCCCGAAATTTTCAGTGGCGCAGATTGAAAAAACTCACACATACAGTGGCGGGACCGCATCGGAATTACACCGATTTCCCTTTTCACTTTACTTAAGTAAAGAACCTTTATAATATTCAGTTGATTGTATTATACATGAAAATCAAAGAAGTCGCCTCCATTCGAGACGACTCCTAATCAAATCAATTATGCCTCGGCATAATTGCGTCCAGATTCGACTTTGTGCTTAGGCCTGCAGATGTTTTTTGCGCGAAAGCATAGCGTCAGCGGCATGATGCAGGTCAGTTTGCCGTTATCACATGATTGCGATGATTTTAGGCTAACATCCTCTACAAGAACCCCTTTCCGAATCTGTGACGCTTTAACTTCTTTCAGCAGATGCTTGGACACCCACTGAAAAAAGTTACACTATATCTGAAAAATACTGTACCGTTTTCATTGGTGCACCCATTTCTCGTAATGCCCATGTGTTCTCTAAATAAATATCTGCTAGTTTCTCATATTTGCCGCCGAATCTTTGTGCCCATTCGACTGCTACAACACTTTCATATAAATGTGCCATTTTCTCAGCGACTTTTTTTGCTTCAAACGTTTTTGTTGCATCATCTAAACGGCTAAATGTTTGCAAAGTTGCATCTAGTGTTGCTAATTGATCCACGACAATTTCGACTAATGGATTGTCAGCTAGTTTTTCTAGACGTTCTTCCATGACACGAACAAACATTTCGTGCGCATGAAACTTATCAACTAAACGAATGAGCTCTAAAGCTAAAATATTCGCAGTCCCCTCCCACACAGTAAGTACCTGTGCATCTCTTAATAACCGAGGTGTAACAAAATCTTCAATATAGCCGTTTCCGCCATGTAATTCAATGGCTTCACTCGCATAATGTACAGCTTGCTCTGCTGTTTCTTTTTTCATGATCGCAATATACAAGCGATTCAAAATGATGTCCTCTTTATTCCCCTGCCCACTAGTTACTTTATCGTACAGCTGAATAAGGTCAAAAACCGTAGCAACTTCTACATGAAGTTTGGCAGCAAATTTCCCTAGTGTATCCTGAATCATAGGGTATTGCGTTAAAGGCTTACCAAATGCATGGCGATTCGTCACATAGTGCTTCGCCTCTAAATAGCCGCGCCGCATAATGCCGATAGAAGCAACCGCATTGCAAATTCTTGATAAATTAAGCGCCTCCAGCATATAATAAATTCCTTTATTTGGGTCACCTACAACATAAGCCAATGCACCATCAAATTCCACCTCACCAGAAGGTACTGCTTTAACACCAAGTTTATCCTTTAAACGTCGAATACGGAGGTTATTAACAGCGCCATCCTCATTTCGCCATGGAACTGCAAACAATGTTAAGCCCTTTGAGCCTGCCTGAGCCCCTTCCATGCGAGCCAATACCATAGTTACTCCACACATTCCTGCGTTAGATGCAAAATATTTCTCACCATATAAACGATACTGATTGCCATCCTTCCTTGCCTCTACAACATTCGCGCCAACGTCAGAGCCACCTTGACGCTCCGTTAAAAATGTAGCCCCCTCATAGAGCTCCGTCTCTCCTGTTGCACATACATGTGGTAAAAAGCGCTCCTTCACCTCATCACTCGCATAATGATCAAGTAAATAAGCAGTTGCCATCGTTAACGTAACAGGACAGTAAAAGCCTGGTTCAGCATGTGAAAGTATATAGCCTTGAGCAAAGCTATACACATAATTGCCCTTTCTACCTAGTTGTGGAATATCCTTATGCACATAGCCCACAATGCCGGTATTGTACGTCTCTTCAATTGTTTTTTTATAGCCATCATTAACCCAAATCTCTGACACTTCTTCACCATAGGCATTATACCTTTGTAATCGAGGTTCACCCTCTCTATCCGTATGCTTGGCTCTCACATCAATATCCCCTGCACAAAGCTCACCGAAATCTGTTAGCTCACGTGTTGCATATTCTACAAACTCTTTATCTAGCATCATTTCTAAAACTTTATGAAGTGTATCATTCTCTTTAAAAAAGTTCTTTGTTTTCATTTCTTCCTGCTGTAAAACCTTCATGCTATCTCACCTCTTGTCCCTTCAAAGTTTGTTTTAGTATTTTGCCTGATGCATTTCGTGGTAACGCTTCCACACGTTCAAAAATGCGTGGAATTTTATATTTAGCAAGATGCTCCTCCAAATAAGCTTTAAGTCCGTTCTCGTCAATATCTGTTTTAGCAGCATAAACGGCCTTCACCGTTTCTCCCCACTCCGGATGTGGCACACCAATTACAGCCACTTCAAATATCCCCTCATAGCTCAACATACGATCTTCAATTTCTTTCGGGTAAATATTCACACCACCTGAAAAAATAACATCTTTTTTACGATCGACAATCCAAATATAGCCGTCCTCATCTAAACGAGCTAAGTCACCTGTTTTCAGCCAGCCATCTATAAATGCAGCCTTTGTTGCGATTTCATCCTTGTAATAGCCCTTCATATTGCCCTCACCGAATAACACAATTTCTCCTACTTCACCAACACTGACATCTTCTCCATTGTCGTTGATAATACGCAGCTCCGCTCCAAGTGGTGCACGTCGCCCAACGCTACCCGCCTTCGTAGCATGCTCTTCACCAAACAATATTGAACCGTTTGGACCAGCCTCTGTTAAGCCATAGACACATGTTAAATTTTCTGTTCTGAAAGCTTGTTGTAAATGACGGACTTCGTTTTGTGATAACGGTGCGCCACCATAAGCCCACCATTTCATCGATGATAAATCTGCCGTTTGCAATCTTGGCATTTGGGCCGTTAACAAATATGCAACAGGTGCCCCAAAGAAATGCGTTGTCCGCTCCCGCTCCATTGAATCAATCAATAAATCAGGTGTAAACGTTGGTGTTAACACGTTTGTTGAGCCTACAAGTACCCCTGCCATTAAAAATAAATGTAATGGAGCTGAATGCGTCAACGGCATCATAAGAAGAATTCGACTTTCTGGCTTTACTTCCATTTCCACTGCAATCATTTGCGCTACAGTTAAAATATTGCGATAGCTAAACAATACACCCTTTGGTTTTCCCGTTGTACCCGATGTGTATAAAATCGTTGAGACATCATCTTCATTCAACTGGCAATCAATTGTTTGGATGCTTGCATGTTCAATAAGTGTTTCATAGTTTAGCCAGCCTGCCTGCTCTTGACCCGTTTTGATTTTTAAAGGGACTATCGTAATATTTTCGACTGCTGCAAAAATTGCCTCATGTACAAGAATAGCTTTAGCATCAGCATGCCGAGCTACATACTCGACCTCTTGCAGCGTAAATTTCGCATTTACTGGAACGACAATAGCCCCAATGCGCTGAATAGCAAAATAACTAACAACAAACTCTACAACATTTGGCATAAAAATGATTACTTTATCGCCTTGCCGCACACCCTGCTCGACTAAAGCATGACTAAGACGTGTCACTTGCTCATCTAAATCACGATAAGTCACTCGTCTGTCCTGACAAACAACCGCTTCACTCATAGGGTATTTTCGCGCATTACGTGCTAACAAATTCGAACTATTCATCGTCCATCTCTCCCTTTAAAGTCGCTAATTTTTCTGTAAACATGCCTTGTAATTGCTGTAACTCGTGTTTCATCTGTACAAGCTCTGCTATTTTGCCATTAACTTCTTGAATTTTTTGCTCCCCATATTCAACCGTACGCTCCAACTGCTGAATGCCCGTGCGATCATAATCAAACAGCAATACCATCTCCTTAATCTCCTCAAGTGAAAAACCGTACCGCTTCCCCCGGAAAATAAGCTTAAGCTTCGCTAATTCTTTTTTTGAAAAGGTTCGTTGATTAGTAGATGATCGATTAGGATGAAGCAGCCCTAGCTCCTCATAATAACGAATTGTCCGTGTCGAAACATTAAACTGCTTAGCCACTTCTTGAATCGTCTTTAACATCATCTCCCCTTTCCCATTTTCATCAGTATATCATTGACGCTAACGTAAACTTCAACAAAATATCTGAAAATTACAGAAAATTATCGATTTAAGGAGATGAATATGATCATTTCGGGTTACCCTCCATTTCTTTAGCGGCGCTTTCCGTTGGTTTGTGGGGCTTTCCTTCGCTCTGATGAATCTTTCCGTCGCCCTGGCGTTCTTTCCGTCGCCCCGGCTGCTCCTTCCGTCGCTCCGATGAATCTTTCCGTCGCCCCGGGTTCTTTCCGTCGCCCTGGCGGTTCTTTCCGTCGCTCTGATGAATCTTTCCGTCGCTCAGGCTGCTCCTTCCGTCTCTCTGATGATTCTTTCCGTCGCCCTGGATTCTTTCCGTCACTTCGACTGCTCTTTCCGTCGCTCTGGCGGTTCTTCCGTCACTTCGATTGTTCTTTCCGTCGCTCTGGCTGCTCCTTCCGCCGCTTCGGATTCTTTCCGTCGCTTCGGCTGTTCTTTCCGTCGCCCTGGCGGTTCTTTCCGTCACCCCGTCCATTCTATCCTTCGCTTCAACTGCTATATCCGTCAAAGACATATCTACACCAAAAAACCCCCGGCACATTGTTTGTGCCGGGGGCTAGAATGACGATTATTACATTTTTTCTGGTGCTGATACGCCGATTAAGCGTAGTGCGTTGGCGATTGTTGTACGAACAGCAGTGATAAGGGCTAAGCGAGCTTCTGTTAGCTCTTTATTTGAAGCATCTAACACTTTTTCAGCGTTATAGAAGCTATGGAATGCAGCTGCCGTGTCTTGAATATAGTTGGCGATACGGTGTGGTGTACGGTGCTTCGCAGCATCCGCTACCACTTTCGGAAAGTCGCCCACTTTTTTCAGTAAATCAATTTCTTTTTCTGCAGTTAGCAGGCTTAAATGATCTGTTGTTGCAGCAAAGCCTTGCTCATTTGCTGAGCGTAAAATTGAAGAAATACGTGCATGCGCATATTGTGCGTAATACACTGGGTTTTCGTTTGATTGAGATACGGCAAGGTCAAGGTCAAAGTCCATGTGAGAATCACCTGCAGTTTTCACGAAGAAGTAACGAACTGCATCTAAGCCAACTTCTTCTACAAGCTCACGCATTGTAACCGCGTTCCCTGTACGTTTCGACATTTTGAATTTCTCACCATTTTTATAAAGTTGAACCATTTGGATGATTTCTACTTCAAGTGTATCACGGTCGTAACCAAGCGCCTGAATAGCGGCTTTCATACGTGGGATATAGCCGTGGTGATCAGCGCCCCAAATATTAATTAATTTATCGAAGCCACGTACAATTTTATCTTCATGGTAGGCGATATCTGGAGTCAGATATGTGAAAGAGCCATCATTTTTAATTAACACGCGGTCTTTATCGTCGCCAAATGTTGTTGAACGGAACCAAGTAGCACCGTCTTCTTCAAATACATGGCCATTCGCTTTCAGTTTATCTAACGCTACTTCGATTTTGCCGTTTTCGTATAGTGAAGTTTCTGAATACCACACATTAAAGTTTACACGGAAGTTAGCAAGGTCTGTTTTTAGCTTGTCTAATTCTAACGCTAAACCATGTTGACGGAAGAATGCAAAACGATCTTCATCTGTTTTAGATAAAATTGTATCGCCATGCTCGCTAGCTAATTTACCAGCGATTTCAATAATATCTGAACCGTGGTAGCCATCCTCTGGCATCTCAGCTTCCAATCCTAAAGCTTGCTTATAACGCGCTTCAAGTGAGTAAGCTAAGTTGTTAATTTGGTTACCCGCATCGTTAATGTAGTACTCACGAGATACATCGAAACCTGCCATATCTAATACGTTACATAATGAATCCCCTACAGAAGCTCCACGCGCATGACCTAAATGAAGATCACCTGTTGGATTCGCAGATACGAATTCAACTTGAACTTTTTCACCTGCGCCAGCATTAGAACGACCATAGTCAGCACCTTGCTCAAGTACTGCTTTTACTACACCTGATAGGAAATCTTTACGCACAGTAATATTCATGAAGCCTGGGCCTGCAATATCGATTTTTTCAATATCTGTACCTGCTGTGTCAATATTCTCTAAAATAGCTTCTGCAATGGCACGAGGTGGTTTTTTTGCTAACTTCGTTAATTGCATAGCAATGTTTGTTGCATAGTCCCCATTTGCTTTATCCTTCGGTGTTTCTAGGTGAATATTTAACTCTGTGCCAGCTTCGACTAAGCTAGCTTTTTCAACTGCCTGCGCAATTGCCACTTTAATGGCTTGTTGTACTTGTTCTACTGCGTTCATCATTGTACCTCCGTAAATGTAATGTCTAATGTATAATTGCCAACGGATTGCCCATCCATTAGTAAATCGTACTGTACATGGAAATCTCCGCTTACTGCCTGCTTTGTAAACGTCATTTCTTTCGTGTCTATGACGAGTGGCATTGAACCGAATTCACTTTCATAATGACCCATTTGTTGTTCCATTATGTTCAGTGGTAGTCGCATTTTTACTGCTCCATTACGCATAATTAATGCCTGTTCATTGCCTAGCTTCATAGTTGTGCGGATCGTTTTATCTTCCTGCACCTCTTCATATTTCAAATAGATGCTTCCTGCTTTTTCAAGTAGCTGCCCTGTCAGCAACATTTCATAACCTTCAGATTCCCCATCAATCGGTCGAATCGTAGAAATGAGCTTAATGTTCACCTGCGATCTTGCTTCGTTCGCCATTATGGACGCTCCCTTTTAATGTTTTTACTATAACCTTTTTATTATAGGATGAATACTCATAATTTTTCAAGATAGAAGTAAGTATTCTATCTGATGTGGCAGTAATTTGTGCATAATCACTTACCATTTAATGATTGACATAAATCCCCTGTAAATCTACAGCTACGTTACAAAGTTAGAATTTTCAAACACTTCATCAAAATGAGGTGTGCTGTATGTTAACACTTGAACAAATTCATGCTGCTAAACGAAGGATTATATATATGAAACGCCTATTATTCGATTAAATGGGCTCGATCAATTTTTAGGATGTCACGTCTATATAAAAGCCGAGAATATGCAAAAAACAAACTCCTTTAAGCTTCGAGGGGCTCTCAATAAAATGCTTTCCATGCCGTTAGAACAATTACAACAAGGCGTAGTTGTTTCCTCAGGTAATCATGGCAAGGGTGTTGCCTATGCTGCCAAACTATTAAATAGTAAGGCTACCAAATTCAGCACCTAGCGTTAAAGTGGAAGGAATTCGTGCCTTAGGTGCAGATGTTGTCCAGTGTAAGCTGGCAGAAAGACATGTTCTATCAGCAAAACTCAGTCGTGATTATGGCTATTGCAACATACATCCTTATGATGATTACGATATTATGGCAGGATAAGGAACAGCAGGTTTGGAAATAGTAGCACAGCTTCCTGATGTCGATACTATTGTTGTTCCTATTGGCGGTGGTGGATTAATTAGTGGCGTTGCAACTGCTGTCAAATCCATGCCCCCCCATATCAACATAATTGGTGTGGAGCCTGCTGTTGTTTCGCGTTATACAAAAATCTTAGAAGCTGTGAAAGACTTTGGCAGATGCCCTACTAACTTTACAGCCCGGGGAACGAAACTTCCCAATTGTTCAACAGCTTGTCGATGAGGTTGTAAGTGTAGATGAAGTATTGATTCAACGCGGGATGAAAACCTTACTCTCAGAGGGTAAAATTCTCGCAGAACCTTCCTCTTCTATCAGCATTGGCGCTGCCCTGCAAGGAACTTTACCTATTCATAAAAACGAAAAACTGTGCTTTCTTATTTCAGGAGGTAATGTTGGATTAGAAGCTTTAGAAGAATAGACAAAAATGCATCCACTCAAATTTAACGAGTAGATGCTTTTTTGCTTGTAGAGTTTAAACGTAACTCTCAGGGTTTTTTAAATTCATAACAGCCTTTTTAGGAAATAAAGCTCTCCAGAAATAAATCGCAAGACCAATTAACACTATACAATGAAAGACATAAATAGAAACAGCAAGGACATTCGGCTCACTATCAGTCAAGAAAGCTATAAAATCGTGCGTAGCATGCCAGACAATCGGGAAAATAATACTTTTTGTTTTTGCAACAATCTCTGCACAAACTAGCCCAAAGAGGAATGCAAAAGTTATTTGTAGTAATGTCATTAATAAATCAGCACCGGAAAGTATATTTGCAAGATGTCCAATACCAAACAAAATTGAGGAGCCTATAATAGCCACTTTAAGCCCTTTCGCTGATAAATATTTGAAAATTAGGCCTCGGAAAATAAACTCTTCACAAAGACCAACGGCAATAACAAATAGAAGCAAAATAAGTACGTATTGCGCAGAAAAACCATCTTGATCTGTAATACCATTAAAGAATGCAACCAGCTCAAAAATAACGATAACAGCCATCCACGCCTCTGCTTTAAACCTTCTAAATCCGAAATCTTGGAAAGAGAATTTACTTTTTTTCATGATCCAAAGAGTAACTAGTACACCAACTGCAAAGGCAATAAATTGAATCAAAGTTATAGAGCTTAAACTACTTATATTTTTGACAGCTATAATTACACCAGCTATGGTAGGAAAAACAATTGCAAGCAAAGTAAATAATATTGATAAAAGAATAGGTGAATTTTTCATTTTCATTTATTTTCTCCATTCAATAATTTTTGTTTAACGCCTTCAAATACGTCTTTTAAAATATCTTCAATTTCCGAGCTATCTAAATCGCAAGTATTCGTCGCACACATTGTTGCAATACCATGTGCAGTTAACCATGTATCGATAAATAGGGATCTAGCGGAGGTTTGAGTTAATCCTGTTAATTTTGAAATTATTGCTATAATCCCTTGGTTTTCTACGTCATTTAATAAATCCGAAAAGCTGGAGATTTTATATTTATTGGATAGAAATAATAGCTCAAATAGCTTTTTTTCTTCGCGAGCAAAGTTAATATAAGCCAAACCCATCCCTAAAAAAGAACTTTCTTGCAAGCCTTGAAACATTCTTTCGTTGTATAGATTGCCAGCCCTTTCATATATTGCATACTTCAAATCATCCATATTCGAGAATAATCGAAATATAGGCTTTGTCGAACAGCCTAACTCTTTTGCTAAATCTCTTGCATTCACACTATCAATGCCACTCTTCCTAGTCATTTCAAAAGCACAATCCATTAAAATTCCCTCTGTAAATCGCTCTTTTGGTGCCAAAAATTTTTACCTCCTCTCAATAGGTAACATCTGTTACCTATAATGTAACAGTAATTTCCTTTCTATGTCAATGAGGTATTCAAAAAAATCCCAAAAAATTTAAAAAAGCTCACTTTGTAAATGAGCCACCTTTTTCAATAGCTATTGTGATAAACAAAGGTATCCTTGGAATGATTATGTTAGTCAAGTTTTAATAGCAAGCGGGGCTAAAAGTGAGCTCATTACGCTTCCTCACTTTTAGCCCCACATTAATCAATTATTCCACGGCATAATTGCGTCCGGAGGTTTTAACTTCTGTCAGCGGGTGTTTGGATACTAGCTGAAGAAGTTAAATAAATTGTTTTATCTAGCCCAGTACCAGTTCTCTTAGCGGATTCCATTAAACGTAACCCTCAGGCTACCCATTGTTTATGATTATCGCTCCCGCCTTATCTTTCTTAGTAAATAAAGCTCTCCAGAAATAAATTGCTAGACCTATTAACAATATACACTGAAAGACATAAATAGAAACGGCAAAGACATTAGGCTCACTTTTATCAGTCATGAAAGCAATAAAATCGTGCGTAGCATGCCAGACAATCGGTAAAATAATACTTTTTGTCTTTGCTACAATTTCTGCACAAACTAGCCCAAAGAGGAATGCAAAAATAACTTGTAGTAATGTCATTAAAAAGTCCTGACCGGAAGCTAAATTTGCAAGATGTCCAATACCAAACAAAATTGAGGAACCTATAATAGCCACTTTAAGCCCTTTTACCGATAAATATTTGAAAATTAGACCTCGGAAAATAAGCTCTTCACAAAAACCAACTGCAATAACAAATAGAAGTAATATAAATACATACTGCGTTGAAAAACCATCATTATCTGTAATACCATTTAAGAATGGAACCAGCTCAATAACAACGATAACAGCCATCCACGCCTCTGCTTTAAACTTTCTGAATCCGAAACCTTGGAAAGAGAATTTACTTTTTTTCATGATCCAAAGAATAACTAGAACACCAGCTGTAGTGGAGATAAATTGAATCAAAAATATTGAGCTTATGCTACTTATATTTTTGATTGTTATAATTGCCCCAGCTATAGCAGGAAAAACAAGTGCAAGCACAGTAAATAATATTGATAAAAGAATAGGTGAATTTTTCATTTTCATTTATTTTCTCCATTCAATAATTTTTGGTTAACACCTTCAAAAACGTCTTTTTAAATACTTTCAATTTCCAAGCTTAAGCTTTGTCGAACAACCTAACTCTTTTGCTATATCCCTTGCATCACACTATCAACGCCATTCTTCCTAACCATTTCAAAAGCACAATCCAAAAAAATTTGCCTCCATTCAATAGGTAACATCCGTTACCCATAATGCAAAAATTTTTTCCTGGCTATGTCAATAAGATATGTGAATCTAATCAAAAAGTTTCCAAAAAAAATAAAAAAGCTCACTTTGTAAATGAGCTTTTTTCCTAAGAAAGCTTGTTATCTCGCCTTATCTATTTAACCTGTAATGATTATGTTAGCCAAATACAAGTGGGGCTAACAGTGAGCTCATTACGCCTCCCCACTTTTAGCCCCATATTATAAAATAAATTATATTACTTAAATTTCCCTCATTCCAAATTTAACAAATTCGAAATAATTTCTGCACTCCCTGGTGAAAACATAAATATTGAGAGTGAAATACATAATACTCCTACAAATACAATGCCAATCTTCTTCATTAACAAAGATTGCTTTTTCGTAAATAGTCCTTTAAATATCAAAAACAGCCCTACAAATAAGATTAAGAAATACCAAACTCCCATTAGTTCACCCCTTTTACAAAAAAGACGTTACAGATTACGGAAAGTTCAACTGTCTTAAGGGCATTAAAGTTAAAAACAGCAACGACTATTTAAATCATCCTAAATGACCTAGTTATGGCTTTCTTGTTTAATTTGATTGATTCTATTTTTTCCCCATTCGTACATCATCTCAACGATTGGTAGTAACGTCATTCCTAGTTCAGTCATTGAATATTCGACTTTCGGAGGAACTTCTGGAAACACTTCTCGATGAACAATCCCATCTTCCATCAGTTCACGTAATTGGTTTGATAATATCTTATGAGATATTTTCGGAAAAAGTCTTTGAAGCTCACTGAAGCGATGTGGTCCTTCGACGCCTAAATGCCACAGAATAACAACCTTCCATTTACCGCTAATGATCGATAATGTAAGTTCTTTTTCACAATGATAATCATTATTTACTATTCTCTCTTTTATCTCTTCTCTTAATTTATCTGACATAGAGTTAACTGACTCCTTTTCTTGTAAGTAACTTTTAGTAACCTCCGCACAAAAAAGTGCACTCTTCACAATATAGAAAACCGTAGTAAAATGAGGTTAGTCTTAAAGACAAATCTTAATCTATTTTTTCGTCTAAATAAAACGATCTCATCTAAAGGAGAGAAAAACATGCAAACAATCGCAGGAAAAGTGGCGTTAATTACAGGAGCAGGACGTGGAATTGGACGTGCAACAGCAGTAGCTTTTGCGCAAGAAGGTATTCACGTAGGTCTTGTTGGACGTACGCTTGAAAATTTACAACAAGTAGCAGAGGAACTTAAACAGTATGATGTGAAGGTAGCCATCGCTGTGGCAAATGTAGCGGATTTAGACTCTATTACTACAGCTGTTGAATCTATTCGTGGTGAGCTTGGTGCCATCGATATTTTAGTAAACAATGCCGGTATTTCAAAATTCGGTAGCTTCATGGACTTAACACCTGAAGAGTGGACAAATATTATCGATGTCAACGTAAAAGGGGTGTACTACACAACACGCGCTGTATTACCAGAGATGATCGAGCGCAACACAGGCGATATCATTAATATCTCCTCAACAGCTGGTCAAAAAGGGGCACCAATTACAAGTGCATACTCGGCTTCAAAAGCTGCCGTTATCGGACTAAGTGAGTCATTAATGCTTGAAGTACGTAAGAAAAATATTCGCGTTACAACATTAACGCCAAGTACAGTTGCTACAGATATGGCTGTTGAGCTTAACTTAACAGACGGCAATCCAGAAAAAGTGATGCAAGCAGAAGATTTAGCAGATTTAATGGTTGCACAGCTAAAACTTCATCCACGTGTTGTCTTAAAACATGCTGGACTTTGGTCGACGAACCCTTAATAGAACTATTCGAAATATCAAGGCGCTATCCGATGTATGTTGGATGGCGCCTTTCTTTTTTAGACTAACTGTATTCAGAATATAAAAGAAAAATGGGGCTAGCTTAAAGCTAAACCCCACTCCAATTTCATTTCTTATTTTACCCAGCCCAAAATCATTTCTCTCAGCAACTTACTCGCTGTATTCGCTGTCATTTCTGATGTGTCGTAGATCGGTGCTACTTCAACTAGGTCAAAGCCCACTACATTGACGTTACTTGCTGCAATTGCATGGATTGACGCTAGTAATTCTTTTGATGTAATGCCTCCGCAATCTACTGTTCCTGTACCTGGTGCATGTGCTGGATCAAGTACATCTATATCAATCGTAACGTAAACATTACGTCCCGCTAAAGTCGGTAATACCTCTTTTAATGGCTCTAGCACTTCAAATTTCGAAATGTGCATGCCATTTTCCTTTGCCCATTCGAATTCTTCCTTCATCCCTGAACGAATACCAAATGAATAGACATTTTTTGGTCCGATATGTTCAGCAATTTTGCGAATAGGCGTTGAGTGTGAAAGTGGCTCCCCTTCATATTCTACACGTAAGTCTGTATGTGCATCGAAGTGGATAATTGCTAGGTCATCATATTTTGCTGATACAGCTTTCATTACAGGCCACGATACTAAATGTTCGCCACCCATACCTACAGGAATTTTACCATCTGCTAAAAGCGTCTCAATATATTTTTCAATTTCATCTAACGAGCGCTGTGCGTTGCCGAATGGTAGCGGTATATCCCCCGCATCAAAATACTTCACTTCTTCTAACTCACGGTCCAAATATGGGCTATATTCTTCTAGACCAATGGATACTTCACGAATACGCTGCGGGCCAAAACGTGAGCCCGGACGGTAACTAACTGTCCAGTCCATTGGCATACCATAAATGACCGCCTGAGCATCCTCATATGTAGGATGACTTTTTATAAAAACATTTCCGGAATAAGCTTCATCAAATCTCATTACTCGACCTCCACTTTTAGAAATTACTAAATTCATTATCATCACTGACCCTTTCCTCGGGCGTTCAAATGTCATGCCAAAACCTTCAGTGATGGACCTTTTACCATTACTCTATTAAGGGCTTACAGGAATGTAATGAAACCTCTATCCTTGTATCCTCGTATACATTATTGGAACGTCTAGCACAATTCGATTAAAATCTACAATGTACTATTCTTTTGTCGAAAGCTAGCATTTCAAACAGTACAAAAAAAGTATAGATGTTTTTGAATAAAGTGCAATAGTTTTTACCAATAATTTCGATTAAATAAGAATGTTCAGACACATACTATACGCAAGTGTGAGAAAACGAGGTGAAGTCGGATGAAGAGAAAAAGCTATCAACGTAAACAAAAACGTTCAAAGCGTACACGGAAAACATTTATCTTTTTTGTTGCCTTTACATCCGCAATTGTTGTAGCATTTATAGCTTTACGCGTCTATGTTCAAGTGGCTGGTGCCCCGCCTTTAACCGTACCTAAAGCCTCTATTTTCTTAGATGAAAATGAGAACCAAATTGGGGATCACTTTACGAATGAACGACGTTATTGGGTTAGTCTTGATGAGATGTCCCCTTATTTGAAGCAAGCAGTAGTAGCTGTTGAGGATAAAGATTTTTATAAGCATGGCGGTCTGGATTTTTCTCGTATCGCTGGTGCATTATTAGTGGATCTTAAGGCTGGAGGTAAGGTTCAAGGAGCAAGTACAATTACACAACAATATGCTCGAAATCTATATCTTTCACATGAGAAATCATGGACACGAAAATTAAATGAAGCACTGTATGCTTATAGATTAGAAGTTTTTTATGATAAGGATGAAATACTGGAAGGTTACTTAAATACAGTTTACTACGGCCATGGTATGTACGGCGTAGAAGCAGCAAGTCGATTTTATTTTGGAAAATCTGCAAAAGATTTAACACTTGCGGAAGCAACAATGTTAACTGGGGTTCCAAAAGGGCCAAGTATTTACTCCCCTATTGTCAATTTAGATAAGGCAACTAATCGCCAACACGTTATTTTAAAACTGATGACCGATCAAGGTGCTATTACGCAAGATGAAAAAACACGTGCAGAAAGTGAAAAGCTTGTCTTAAAGAGTGATAGCTGGGTAGCCACAAAATCTGTTGCACCATTTTTCCTTGACGTAGCATGGCAAGAGGCTAGTGAAATTTTGAAATCAAAAAATCTCGACATTAGTGAAGGTGGCTGGACTATCCAGACAACTCTTAATCTAGAACACCAAAAGGCAGCTGAAGAAGCTGTAGCCAAACATATGCCTGCTGATGACCTTCAAACTGCTTTTGTTAGTATGAAATCCAAAACAGGTTCCGTTACAGCATTAGTTGGAGGTCGTGACTATGCTGCAAGTTCATTTAACAGAGTTACACAGGCAAAACGTCAGCCAGGCTCAACAATTAAACCTATTTTATATGCGGCAGCTTTAGAGAATGGTTATACACCATTAACATATTTAAATGTAGGTGAGACAACTTTCACTTATGATCATGGACGGGCCACATATTCACCAAAAAATGTTAACGGGAAATTTGCAAACCATGATATGTCAATGGCACAAGCTATCGCTATCTCCGATAATATTTACGCTGTTAAAACTCTAGAGGAGATTGGATTTAAACCATTTCACGAAATGGCTGATCGCTTCAACGTGACTATCGGTGCCAAGGACAATTTATCCATGGCGCTTGGAACGACCGAAACATCATTATATGAAATGACGAATGCTTATAATATATTAGCATCGCAAGGTAAAAAAACTACTCCTACTACTATTGTTACTATTAAAAATGCTAACGGCGATGTTATCTACGAAAATAAAGAAGTTAGTAAAGAAGATGAAACAGTTCTCTCAAAGGAAAATACGTTTATCTTAACAGAAATGATGACGGGTATTTTCGATCCAGTCTTTAGCGATTATTCTCCCGCTACAGGGATTAGCATTCGCTCTCGTATGACGCATACGTATGCAGCAAAATCTGGCTCTACAAATAGCGATCAGTGGCTGATTGGATTTACACCTAGCTTAACCGCTGGGGTATGGAACGGCTATGATCAAGGAAAAAATCTAACAGCAAAAGAAGATACTGCCTCTACAAAGCAAATTTGGATCGACTTTATGGAGACTGTCAATAAAGGAACAAAGAATGAGGATTTCAAAAAACCGAAAGACGTTAAAGGTGTGGTCATCGATATTGAATCCGGTAAATTAGCGACAGATGCCTGCCCTCAGCAACGTCTCGTCTATATGGATGCGAAAGATGTACCAACTGAAAAATGTTCAAACTTTGATATTCTCGATACCAATACGTGGGGAAATTTCTGGAATATGCTTCCGTTCTCCATTTTTAAAAATTAACAAATCATGCGGAACCTTTATAAGCGTTAAGCGTTTTATAAGCGAAGGCTCTCGACAAAGTAACAGATATATACGAAAAAGAAAAGCTTTCTCTTCCCCGGAGCCGTGTCCGTGGGAACAGAAAGCTTTTCTTATTTATGGTTCGCGAAGTAGATGAGCATCATGGGGCATTTGGCTTGGGTTTGGGTTATTCAAATGCCGCATAGCGCTCATCACATTCGCAGAACCAAGTGTCCTAGCTTACTAAAATGTAAGCTCTTTATCAAGTTTACTTTGTTTCAAACCCACTTTCAACCTTATATCGAAAGCGATAGCAAAATGTCACAGATTGTTCAATCATTGTAGGTCTATGAAACAAATAAATCTTGACGCAATTGCTCCTCACTATGTGCCCACAAGTCCGGATTGAGCTCTTCTAGGAAAGAAGCTAACACTTTTTTAGACGGCGCATCCATATGTTCTACAATAATATGACGCTTCATAGATTTATCCATTTTATTCACATGATCGGCTAAAATTTTATAGCCACGACGTTTTTCTCGATTAACTACCATTTCACACGCAGTTACACCTGCATAGTAAGGTCCATCGGCTTTATGGTCGATCGTCACCCACACTAGCCAATACGCCTTCCCACCTTCTGAATCAGCGCGATCAGTCGTAAATTTAATACCTCGTTCCAGATCACTGCGAGCATGCATAGCACCGATTTCAACTGAAGCTGTCCCCTCTTCTATATCGATAATGACTGGCGATACGTTTTCAAGTGAAAGCGAACCGATACCAAATCCCTTATGTCCGTCTGTTGGATCATTTTTAATAATAGTAAAGCCCATTTTTTGTTTTGATTTTTCTTCATTTGCCATACTTTAACTACCTCCATTCTGCTATTATAAAAGTAAAGCATAGTTATGCGCATGAGCACCGTCATGAACGCGACATTGCGCAAAAAGAAGTATATACTTTCTTATAAACTAACTATACAACATTATTCAATAAAGGAGGCAATATTATGCCATACGTAACAGTGAAAATGCTTGAAGGTCGTACAGAAGAACAAAAACGTGCACTCGTAAAAGAAGTAACAGAAGCCGTTTCTCGTACAGTGAATGCGCCACCAGAAAATGTAACAGTCTTCATCGAAGAAATGTCTAAAAACCATTACGGTGTTGCAGGCGTACGCTTCAGCGATAAATAAAGGTCAGAACGGGTAGAGCCCATAAAGCTCTACCCATTTTTAACGTATGTAGCCTTCTAGTGCTTTGCAACGTTTAGAAGGCTGTCATTGCCTTGTTACGGCGTTTTTTCGGTTCTAGCTACGGAATAGCCCGCTACCGGCGGAACTAATCTGTTGTACCGGCAACTCGTAATTTCAATACTAGGATGTGATCTATGAAATGAATAAATTTAAACTGCCACTACTCATTTGTATGCTCATCGTTGGCCTCTTACTTATTTTTATTAACCCCATTCAACATGCAATTATCGCCCATTTGAGTAAACAATTAAATACAGCTGATTACAGTGCCGAGGAGATTGCAAAAAACAAAGATGCAGATGCCGATTTTGAATTTGAAGCCGTGCAATCCCTTTCCATTGCGGAAGTTTTAAAAGCTCAGACAACTGCCAGTAAAATGCCTGTCATCGGTAGTATCGCAATCCCTAGTGTGTATATGAAACTTCCTATCGTCAAAGGAGTTGGTAACGCCTCTCTTGCTGTTGGAGCAGGCACGATGAAGCCTAATCAAAAACTTGGACAAGGAAACTACGCATTAGCAGGTCATTATTTTGAGGAAAAAGATATTTTATTTGGCCCCTTATACAAAGCTAGCATAGGAGATACGATTTATTTAACGGATTTAACGAATATTTATGAGTACAAGATAACACTCAAAGAGATCATCGCTGCAACGGATGTTTATGTTATTGATGATATCCCTGATAAAACTCTTTTAACCCTCGTTACATGCGCTGAGGAGGGTACGAAACGACTTGCCGTTCAAGCAGAATTTGTCGAGCAATATCCATTCGATAAAGCACCTGCAAAACTATCAGAAACCTTCTAACATAAGAAAAACCCCAAGATTTTTACGATCTTGGGGTTTTCTTATTGAAAATTATTTCGCTTCTGTATTGCGACGACGCAATAAGAATACTGCACCTAGAACGAGCGCTACACCAATTAGTGTAAGAGCTGTTTGGTTTGCTCCATTTGTTTGCGGCAGTTTGCCTTGCGCGTTTAACTGCGCTTCCATTTCTTTGGCATCTGCTTTGATTTTGTCAATATCAAGGTATTGTGCTACTTCTGCCTGTTCCTCTTTAGATAGATTGTCGTATTTATTGAGGAAATCCTTATATGCATCTAAAGTGTCTTTATCTACTGTAGAAGGATTATATGGCTTTAACTCTTTCCCTTGGTCAATGATTTCTTGAACAGATGGTTTTCCAGGGTTTGCTGGATCTTTTGGATCTGTTTGGTTACCTGAATCACCTGGATTTGTTGGATGAACTGGCTTCTCTGGCTCTGGTGCTGGTTTTTCTGGATCAACCGGCTTCTCTGATTCTGGAGTCGGTTTTTCTGGTTTTTCTGGTTTTTCTGGTTTTTCTGGTTTACCTGGATCAACTGGTTTTTCCGGGTCTGGATCTGGGTCAACCGGTTTCTCTGGGTCAACTGGTTTTCCTGGATCAACTGGTTTTTCTGGATCTGGATCTGGGTTAGGCGTCCAACCACCGCCGCCTCCACCGCCACCTGTTGATGTAGGTTGTACTTTTGCAGAGCATGTATCTGTTACTGTAAATGAGCCAATTAAACTATTTCCCTCATATACATTGTACGTACCTTGTTTAATAGCTTTTTCTGGTAATATAACCGTTCCTACCATACTAGTTGTGAGAACTTCAATGTCGTCTGCACCTTTAACGATATTACCTTTAGCATCTTTTATTGTTATCTTTGCATTCGCATTAGGCGTTCCAAGTATAGTTAGCACTGTTAATGTAAATGCGAGACAAGCAGGTGCTGCTGATACTTCTGCTTCACACTTAACTGAATATTTAACCTCTATATGACCAATGAATAGATCACCTTCATAAACAGAATAGTCACCTGAAGGAATTACTTTAGTCTCAATAGTAATTTGACCTAATTCATTTGTCGTTTTGTCTGTAGCAATAATTGCTCCTGTTATATCTTTGATTGTGATATTGCTAACATTAGGGCGTGGATTTCCATTTTCATCCTTCACCGTTAATGTGAATAGGTCACATTTTGGTGCTGGTTGAACTGATTTTTCACATTCGATATTGGTTTGGAAGGTACCAATTTCTTTGCCATCTACTTCAACTGTGTAAGTACCTGGTTCTAAATCAGTTAATTCAATAACGCCTGTCGTAGTTGTTGTATTAATAATTTCTTTTTCGTCAGCATCTTTGACAACGATTGTTGTAGTGCCATCAGTAATTTTATTACCATCCACATCTTTTACAGTTAATTTAAACTCTTCGCATTTTGGTAATTGTTTGACGATAAATTCATGTCCACAGTCTTCTGTATACGTTAAATTTACTGTTCCTAAGAATTGTTTACCTTCGTACACCAGATACTCACCTGGCTTCACGCCATTAGTAGGATTATTTTTGTTTGATTCAAAAATAAACTTACCTGATGTGTCAGTTGATGCCTTTACTTCTGTAGTATCTGATTTTAATGTTAACTCTTTAATATTTGTACGGATATTTCCGTCTGTATCTTCAACCATGATTGTGAAGTTTTCGCATTTAGGGGCTGGTTGAATTACATTTTCATTTTCATCTGCACATTCACCATCGTATTTCACTGTAACGCTACCTAGCTCATTCCCTTTTGAATCATAAACATCGTATTGACCAGCTTTAACTTTTTCTGGAGTAAAAGTAACTTTACCGTTTTCAACGGGATGATTTTCTGATAAACCCGTCACTTTACTTACTAATGTTACTGTTCCATCCACTAATTCACCGTCAATATCGTATATTGTTAATTCAAACAGTGAACATTTCAATGGACTTTCTGGTATGTTGGCGATTTCAACAATTTGTTTACCCTCAAATGGACCTGATGTTGCTTTTTCATCTCGATCTAATGTAAAGTTTACATCCGGATTTTCAAAACCAGGAACTTTTGTTTCTTTTAATGTATATTCACCTTCAGCTAATTTTAATCCGAAGTCTAATACACCGTTATCCTTTGTTTTAGCGCTAACTAATGGTTTATCACCTGTGTATTGGCTGTATAAAGTAAATTCAACATCTTTCATTACTTCGCCTGTTGCAGCATTCGTTTTTACAATGACAAATGGTACTTTAACTGTTGATGCTTGGTTACCATACTTAAAATCAGCAATTGACCAGCTATCGTTTCCACTTGTTTGATTGCCACCTTGATAGCTTACTTCTACTTCATTTTTAGCATCAGAGCCTGATTCACCTGTAAATACTGTGTCGTATTCTACATAGTATGCTTCAGTTACATTACCTAAATTAAGAGTGAACGTACCATTTTTCATATCTACATTTAATGTATACGCACTTGGATCTAAAAGTGTCTTCTTTTCAGCTGGATTACTTGGAGTTGTTCCAGACAATGCAACTTCATATACTTTAAATGTATCTTCTAAAATTATTTGTTCTGGGTTACCTTCAGCATCTTTACCTACTGTGTCGGTAATGACTACATTGTCTAATTCGGATTGTGCGTAGTTAAATTTAAAATTCCAGTTAGCTACTGCCGAACCTTTTTCTGCTTGAATACCGTTTTTGTTTAAAATTTTGTCTGTATGGCTTACATTAACTGTTTTTGACCACGATGCATTATCACCCTCATCGCTTGTTAATGTAGCTGTATTTGTAATACTTACTGGGTTACCATGAGGGAAAATGCCATCTTCATCTACTGATTCATACGTCACTTTATAAGGACTATCAATATCCCCTAATTCAAGCTTAATTTCGTTCTCTTTACCTGAAGTGTTTGCAATAGTTATTGTATCTGTTCCTTTAAAAACACCACTTGCATCTAGTTCACCTTTTTGCACTACAATATTTTGAACTATTTGTGTATCTGGTAATTTATCCTCAAATACTGCATTTTCTAAAGAATTGTAGTTAAAGTTAAATTCAACATCCCAGTAAAAGGTTTTTGTTTCGTAATTATAATGACCTTCTTTTTTACCATTTGTTTTTTGTTCAGTTCGAACCTCTTGTTCAGCTGAAGCAGATGAAGAATTTGATAAATTATCATTTGTCATTGTTACTGTATTATGATATTCAATTGTATTTGTTCCAGCATGTCGAATTTCGTATTCTGTATCATACGTAATTTCGATAGGTTCATTTATTGATTTGTTTAAAGTAATTGTAAATCCAGTTTTATTGTTATTACTTAACTCGTAATCTTTATCTTTAACTAATTTAGTATTACCTACTTTTACTTCTAAAGTATTATCTATTAAAGTTAGATTTTTATCTGTAAAAGTATCAACAAACTTCGTACCAGTAGCTAAATCATAGCCTGCTTGGTTCGCCACAATCTTCCATGACATCGTTTTGTTTTGATAGTCAATACCATTTGCATATTTGTTTAGTAATAAATATTCTTTATAATAAGAAGAAGTATCTTCTACCGTTTTTGACATATCTGGGCGTGATACTTCATTTTTTACCGTAAAGCTATCTGTTGGATACACACCATCTTTTGGCTTTGTTGCATATTTGATAATATATGGTTTTGTTACAGGAGCATTAAATATTAATTTAAAGCTATGTCCATCTTCCTTCTTAACTTCGTAAGAAATAGCGGCAGGAGTCTTACCATTTTCCTCAAATACTTCTACCGGTCCAACTAATTCTTGAGTATTGCTCCAGATGTCCGTTAGTACTGCGTCTTCCTGTGAAATATTACGGTTATTGAAGTTGTAATTAATTGTCCAATATGTTGCTAAATCAGTAGCAGTAGGACCTGTATGCGTTTTTGCTAACGGGTCACCGAAGTTCACTTTTACTGGTACAGTAGTGGATTCCCCATTATAAGTTGCCTCATTTTCAAAAAATTCAAATTTAACGTTACCTGGGTCACCAACTTCTGTTTGATACGTAATGTGGTAAGCAGTATGCTTTTCATTCGGCAATGCAATTGTCATTTTGTTTTTATCGAAGGTTGGAGTCACAATGACAGGGTCTTTAGAGACTTTTATTTCGCCATTAGGTAATACATTTAACTTTGTAATTTTTACAGAATCTTGCTTAAATGTATGTCCTTCTTTTAGTGTATCAACAAAATTTGTAGTACCAGACTCTTTATTAACGCCTAAATCTTTATTAACTTCAACTGTCCAGTCAATAAACTTACTATTTTTCCCAAAATTATCTGCTACACCTGATTTGGTAACAGGTTTACCGCTATTCGTTTTAGGTTGGAAATTCAACTTGATGTTTTCAGTGCCGGGTAAACTAATTGTTTCTTCCCATTCCGTATTACCGCTTGCAAAGTTTGCTTGTACGCTAAAGTACGCACCTGGCTCAAGGGCTACACCTGTTCCTACATCATCTCGTAAAGCTTCGTTGAATGTAATTACAATGTCATTTCCACTTTTTGAAATAGTACCTACCTCACCATAAGTTGTTCCATTCGGGAATGTGATATTTTCAAAAATAGCTGGTAAAGTGTACGTTAATGTTGTGCCCGGACCATAGTTATGTCCCGCTGCTAGTTCTAAATGAAATTTAAACTCTGCAGATTGTCCATTAGTAACGTTAATACTTTCATTTGAACTCACCTTTGTTTCATTCACAGTAAACTCAACATTTTTAATTACATCAACAGACATAGTTGGATCATACGATGGTGGTGTAGTTTCTTCATCCATATCTCCATTTGGATTTTCTCCTTCACCACTAACATCATCATTTCCAGGTTCATTTTGTGTTTCAGGTGGTGCGACTACATCAGTGGAATCAGTAATAGGACCATCACCTTTTTCAGGTCCATTTGAGATTTCAGGTAGTTCACCTACTTCCGCGGTACCAGTAATAGGACCATCACCTTTTACAGGTTCATTTGAGGTTTCAAGTAGTTCACCTACTTCCGTGGTACCAGTAATAGGACCATCACCTTTTACAGGTTCATTTGAGGTTTCACTTGGTTCACCTACATCCATGTTAACACTACTATCCGCTTCTCCAGATTCAACTGAATGTGCTAAAGATTGTTCTCCCCCTACAGCAAACACCGAAATCGGTGATAGGACTGTTTGGAATACGAGTAGCATTAAGATTATTGCTATGTTTAGTTTTTTAAATTTTTGCATATTTCTCTCCTTTTCTAAGTTCAGAGAGCTACCTGTTAGCGTTTGCTGACGACGTTGCATCCTTTCATCATGTCAAAAAGTATGCGACAAACAATAGGTTGGTCCCTCTTTCCTTCTATTCAATGGTCGTCTATATGAATACACTCAAATAAGTACTCTCGAATAGGCACTCACGATTACTTATGTATGTGCGATGTACAATTAGAATATATCCATAGTACTTTGGTGACACCTTTAATAATAGGTCTCACCCCCATTAGGGTTTAAGCCTCATTATAAAGGAGTATACTAAACAAATTCTAAACAATCCCGGACTTTCTATTTATAAAATTCTAAAAATTTCTATATAGTTTCCACTTTTTTCATCTTTATACAACGACAAAAAAACAGCGAAAATAACTCAAATAGAGTACTTTCGCTGTTTTTCACTATTGGTATGTTGGAATACTATTTATTCCACTTTATTTAATATACACATTTTTATACATAAAAATTTTTTATTAATTTTTTCCCTGTGCTTGAATCAAGGCTAATATTTGTTTCTTCACAGCAGTATGGGTACTGTTGTCCTCTAGGAAATCTAGCGGGAAATACACTTTATGATCTCGCTTCATGCGGCCGGAAATAGAATCAACAATAATAGATTCACGTGAAAGCTCTCGTAGCTCTCCATTTTTCATTTCTAAGAAAATAGGAACACGGACTTCTTCTTCTCCTGGTCGATAAAAGTCATAAGGTAAATCTGCTGTCGTATCGTGGACAAGGTAATATTCTGGATTTAAATCAGCTTGCTTGAAGAGCTCTTGTAATTTTTGATATTTATCTAGCTCTACACCTGGATCTAAATCGATGTACTGAAATAGCTTTCGATTGACAAAGCGGCGGCTTAAGTCACTTAATATAGCATCTTCTTCTTGCATCCAAAGCTGAAAATATGTAAAAAGAATACTCTCATCTAATGCAAGATAATCCTCAAGCGTAATGGAGTTGCGGAAAAATGCTAAAAAGTGTGTGGGCTCGTGCTTAAATTTATAGCCTGCCAAGCTTAGTTGCTTAGCTCGTTTTAAAATATTATTTAATACAACCTCTGCACTGCGAGATACTGGGTGGAAATAAATTTGTAAGTACATTTGATAGCGGCTCATTATATAATCCTCTACCGCATGCATCCCCGTCGCCTTGATAACGACCTGATTTTTTCGTGGACGCATTACTCTTAAAATACGCTCCATATCAAAATGACCATAGCTTACACCAGTGAAATAAGCATCGCGCTGTAGGTAATCCATACGATCAGCGTCGATTTGACTTGATATTAAACTAACGACCTGCTTATTCGGATATGTTTTTTCAATGACCTGTGATACTTTCTCTGGAAAATCAGCCGATACTTTTTTTAATACGGCATTCACTTCTGTATCACCGAGCAAAATTTGTCTTGTATAAAATTCATGATCGAGCTCAAAAACATTTTCAAAGGCATGTGAAAATGGCCCATGCCCTAAATCGTGTAATAGGGCTGCACAAAGCACAAGCAGGCGTTCATCTTCATCCCATTCCGGACGACCTGCAAATATATCATCTACTATGCGGCGTACAATTTCGTAAACGCCAAGTGAGTGACTAAAGCGGCTATGCTCTGCTCCGTGGAATACTAAAAATGTTGTACCGAGCTGGCGAATTCGACGTAGTCGCTGAAATTCTTTCGTGCCAACTAGATCCCAAATTACTTGATCCCGTACATGCACATAGCGATGCACTGGATCCTTGAATACTTTTTCCTCTTGTAATTTAGCTTTTGCATAATGTGTCAATTGTACAGCACCCCCGTTTCCTATTTGTTCTATTATATGCGATAAATACAGGACTAGCATACATATTACCTTTTAATTATAGAGACTATCAACCTAACTCACTGTATTCTCGACTTATTTTAGGTTTCTATTGACCTAATTTCCAAGTGATGAGGCGATTTGAACGTGAACCTTCCGCCGCTTCGATGGTTCTTTCCGTCTCTTTGGCTCTTCTTTCCGTCACTTCGTCGATTCTTTTCCGTCGGTTCGCCTCTTCTATCCGTCGCCTGCATGGCTTTCCGTCGCCCTGGCTCTTCTTTCCGTCACTTCGATAGTTCTTTCCGTCGCTTCGTCGATTCTTTCCGTCGTTCTAACTCTTCTTTCCGTCGATATTAAAAATCCATACAAAAAAAACAAAAACTATCTCCAACTAGACTAGTGAAGATAGCGTTTTGTTTATTTATTTCTTTAACTTTGCTAAAACCTTTTCCATTAGTTCTTCTTCCGTTAATGCAGCAACAGGACGGCTATTTACAAAGGTAAATGTTTTTTTACGTCCTGGGCCGCAATAGGAATGACAGCCAATTTCGATGGTTGCATCAGGATCGATTTCCTTTAATTTTGGAATTAACGTTTTTAAGTTAACGGCCTGACATTCATCGCAAACTTTAAATTCGTTTGCCATTTTGTCAACAACCCTTTCTATATAGTATTTTTTTAATCAAAAAATCAAAAATTCGTCTCTATTGAACGTATGACTTTCACATAGTTAAGTATGTAGCATACGTACAAACCTACATCGGGTATTGTATCGCATTTTTCCCCTTGTATTCAAGCATAATAATTCCTTCCACATAGATGAATAAAAGGTTAAAAGATTGGTCATGCTAGTTGTAAATAAAAAGTTCCAAATAAAGGTGGGAGGATTTTAATATGAGTAAAGTCAGACAAGATGCTTGGTTAGAAGAAAATGATGAATTATTAGCAGAGGCGGTTATTCGTCATGTGACGGAAGGTAGTACACAGTTAAATGCCTTTGAAGAAGCTGGTGATGCTTTAAATCGTACTGCTGCTGCATGTGGTTTTCGTTGGAATGCTGTTGTTCGCAAAGAATACGAGGAACAATTATCAGAAGCCAAAAAAGAAAGAAAAGAAAGAATGCGAGTGTTAGGAGCTCCAGCAAGACGCCGTGCTTCTAGTATGTTTACAGTCAATAGTAGCGCCGCAGAGGGTAAATCAATTCCTCTATCTGCATTAAATCTTGATATTGTCATAGCCTATTTACTACGTTTACAACACTCTGGTGAAATAGGTAATGAGTCTACAAAATGGAGACAACTAGTACACGTAACATCTGAGAAAAATAAAAAACTAGAGAAAACCATTACACAGCTAGAAGAAGAAAATAGAGCTATTCGAAAAGATTACGAACAATTTGTACAAATTATGAACCGTGCTAGACGACTAGTAACACTAGATGAAGAGGATGAACGAATTGCACCTGTTTTCAAAATGGAGAAAAACGGAAATCTTGTTGTAAGTAGCCCTTTTCAAGAAAATGGCGATGCGCTTAATTAGCAGCATCGCTTTTTTTCTTTGAAACGATCTATCTCGCGTGGTACCCCTCACTGATTATGCTTCACTTCGGTTCAAGCATTTTCGTATTCCGTTCTAAAATACGTTGTAAATAAAACGCATATAGCGTTATTTCTTCATCATGAAAAGATTCAACTCGAATTTCTTCTGCCATATTGTGAAGAAGTTGCTGTAAACGAATAATTACAGCTTCCACTGTTAATGATGCGTCTATAAGTTCAGATAATGACGCCATCACATCAGGGACAATAGTAGGATACGTAAATTTTGTTTCCTCACCTTTTAGACTTACCGCATAAAAGTCACGAATGAGTGCTGCTCGTTCTGAGCCGCTTCCTTCAATACATAAATAAATTTGCACTGCTACCCCTTGACGTAAGCGTCTCTGAGAAATACCAGCAAATTTCTTTCCTTTAATACTTAAATCATAGGAACCTGGACAATAAGAGCCTACAATTTCATAGGCTTCAATTTGATCCGCTACTTCTGGGAACAAGCTTTTTACTAAAGCTACCATTACATCATAACCATCATTAATACTAAGCGCTTCCGTTTGTTCAGATAAAACAATAGAAATATTCAGTACACCTTCATCAAGCACAACTGCTAATCCGCCTGAATTGCGTACAATAGGATGATAGCCATGTGCTTTGAGCAAGTCCATACCGTGCTGCACATATGGTAAACGGTGATCCTGAATACCGAGCACAACAGATGCATCATGTACCGATACGAAAAACATATACATTTCTTAAAAAATGTAAACATCTCTACTGTGACACAACCTATATCTTATGACTTTCGTTTTGTGTCTTCCTTATTCTCCGAGTCTGGTTTCGCCGAAGCTACTGCCATTTAGTATGACTCTCCAAAGGCTTAAATTCCGCAGTATCGTTGCGTACACATCTAAGGATTAGTTTCAGTTAAATTCCTTAGATTGAATAATTTGCTAAGTTAATGATTGCGTTCAAATCTCTATCCAGCTTTAATCCGCAAGAGCAGATAAATAATCTGTCTTTCAGTCTCAAATCGGATTTGATTTGTCCACAAGAAGAACAAGTTTTTGATGATGGAAACCATCTGTCGGCTTCAACAAATTCAATTCCATACTTTTCACATTTATATTGAATTTGTCGTTTAAATTCATAGCCCGGCTACCGCCTTCGCCAGATGTTTATTTTTCATCAACCCTTTTACATTTAAATGTTCCATTACAATACGAGATGGCTTGGTTTTCACAATCTCATTAGAACACTGATGTAAATGGTTTGTTCGGATGTCGTTAAGTCGCTTATAAAAATTACGAATTACAGCGTTTAGCAAATTTTCCAATGGACATTCATTCCATGTGCACTACCTCTCTTTCGCTATGATAAAATCACTTTACCCTATTTAGAGAGGTTGTTAACATTTTTAAAATTTGTATCTATTTTTCTTGTTCACACGAAGGCGCAACCCTTCATGCAGTCTTTCTCTCACAAGTAGACCTCTTATGCTTTCACATAAGCGCAGACTATATCTTCATCTTATCTTCTGATAAGAGCCACATTTTTCTTCCGCCATTCGCTTGCGGTTTTACTCTCCCTCAAGGAGATAGTCGTTGAACGTCTTCCTTGTCTCATTAGAGATTTAGGAGTTCGCTGCTAAACATCCATTGCAAAAGCACTTAGCGCTACCGTTTTCCGTTGTCACGATGATCCTTTACGGACACTGAGTAATTTTTTTCAGCTTATGCCATCCTTGTTGTTTTTTCTGCTTTCGCACCGTTACGTCTGCCGTTTTCAGCTCCGCTTTGGTCACAAGGCTTTAGGAGTTAAAAGCAATTAACGTGGAGTTCGCACCAATCGCTTGATACGAAGGGTATTCTGTTATAAATCTATGCTTCTATACAGATTTGTATAGTTTTGTCTAAATTTATCGTAACAGTTTAGTTACCCATGTACGAATAGTTGGTGGAGAGTCTAATTGCCCAACTAGCTGACATAAAGTATCGTCTGTTGCAAAGGATTCAAGTGGCGATCTTTGCTTCGCGCTAATGGATTGATCGTAAAAACGCCAAATCGGCTGTTGTAAAATACTTTTCATGATTGGAGCTCCTCTGTTTACATCTATTCTCTTTAGAATACATTATCTATGGAAGGTGTCAAATTCGTGAAATACAATCATGAACTTAGGGATTTTGTACAAACTATGATAAACTAAATTTCGAATGGTATTCACTTATAAAGGAGTGTTTTTAATAATGAATGAAGCAGCAATTACTTTAGATGGTTGGTACGCTTTACATGATTTTCGCTCAATCGACTGGGCTTCATGGAAACTAGTTTCTGCTGAGGAACGCCAAGCAGCAGTAGAAGAATTCATTGCCTATTTAGAAAAATTAAACGAAGCTGATATCGCTAAAACAGGTGCCCATGCATTTTACGCAATCGTTGGTCAAAAAGCTGACTTTATGATCATGACTTTACGTGAAACAATGGAGGAGCTACAAGAGCTTGAAGCTGAATTCAATAAATTAGCGATTGCTGATTTTACAATTCCTACATATTCATATGTATCTGTTGTAGAGCTTTCTAACTATTTAGCAGGTGATTCAGACGAAGACCCTTACCAAAATCCACATGTGCGTGCTCGTCTATATCCTGAACTTCCTCGTGCTAAGCATGTATGCTTCTATCCAATGGATAAGCGTCGTCAAGGCAATGATAATTGGTACATGCTTCCAATGGATGAGCGCAAATCTCTAATGCGTTCTCACGGTATGATTGGTCGTGGCTACGCTGGTAAAGTTAAACAAATTATTACTGGTTCTGTTGGCTTCGACGATCACGAATGGGGCGTAACACTATTCGCAGATGACGTACTACAATTCAAAAAATTAGTTTATGAAATGCGTTTTGATGAAGTTTCAGCTCGCTATGGTGAGTTCGGTGCATTCTTCGTTGGTAACCTTCTTGATCAAGAAAAACTTGTGACATTCTTAACTGTCTAATTTAAATTCCTGTAAATATAAAAATGCGAGTCCCTACAATCGGACTCGCATTTTTTAATATTCGTTTTCCTCGCTGTTCTCTGTTTCCAATATTAAAATAATTGTATGAATAAAAAAACCAGCTAGAATCATCAAGAAAACTAAATACCAATTATAAGGTTGGTGATAGTATTCTGCTATTCCAACGGCGATGAATGCACTTATGATAATTGCTACAAACGTACCAAAAATATGCATTATAACACTCCTTCATGCAAGCAAAAAAATAATTTCCAACTTTAGTATGTCACCGTTTATTTTTAATATACTTGCAAAACATCAGATTCCACCTACTCAATCAAAAAAATAAGAAAGTGTCACCCATTACGATGACACTTTCTTATTTTCATATGGCTGCACTGTGCCTCAAGACCTTTCATCCTTAACCTTCAAAATTAATATTATCGTATTAATGAAAAATCCTACTACGATTATTAATATAAAGAGATACCAATGGAGTGGCTGTCCGTAAAAACTCCCTACTAAAAATGCCAGCACAGCACTCAACAAAATACCTACCCAAACACCAATCTCCATACCTTATCACCTCACATGTATTCAATACACATGCAATTCCCTATCTCACGTTCCGATTATATTTTCTATTCTCTCTTTACCCATTTTATAAAAATTAGGCGTATCACCAAAGTTGGGGCTGAAATTTGTTAAAACGCATGCCATTTAATTGAGCGGAATCTAGGAGATATCTTGGGGATTAGCGTCACAGATAATATCTGGAGCGAACGTAGTAGATGATGGCTAAAGTTACACGGCCTATGCGAATCAACCCCACGTTATGGTCATGAATCAAATTTTTTTAAACCTGGCCCTCTTTTACAAACGACTCGTCATTACTAATATATGCTTAGCAATTTTAAATTGTGAATTTCTTTCATCGAAATTGAACATGTCTACAATACCATCATGCATATACTGTCTGCGAGGAGGAGTAAAAATCGCTGTTATAAAGACGAATGATGCACAAACAGCCATGCTAGCAAGGCTTATGCGCGCCGAGGCAGAAGGTGAAGGGAACTTAGGTAAGCTGATGGTCGGCAATGTTGGCGTCAATCGTGTACGAGCAGATTGTTTAGATTTTACGGACGTTCGTACAATTGAACAAATAGTTTATCAGCGTCCTGGGGGCTTTGAAGCGACAGTAAAAGGCTATTTTTATCAACGAGCACGTGATCAAGACCTCCGATTAGCAAGGAGAGTTATTCAAGGCGAAGATTCCATCCGGCGACTCGTTCGTTATGGTTTTTCAGATCTGAGGGAGATTGTCCAGCACAATGGTATGGTCAGTGGAACACGGGAAGATTCAAAGCACATTGCTTCTTCTCGCCAACCGAAGAAGATTGTTCTCAAATCTAAAAGAAAGAAGGTTGATAACTTATGATGCCTTATTATTGGACACCGACAACGCAACAACAAATGCCTCCACAGGTAATGCCTCCACAGACGACTGGAGCACGACCACCTGGACGGGAGCAATCGTATATTGAAAATATTTTTCGTTTGAATCGCGGAAAGCCTGGTACTTTCCATTTTTCCTTCGAGCATGCGGTTGAGCCAGGAAAAAACACGAAAATAGTGCGAGGCGTTGTAGAAGCTGCTGGCCGAGACCATGTTATTTTACGTGAACTCAAATCAAATCATCGTTTCCTATTCCCAATGATTTACTTTGATTTTGCTGAATATGATGAAGAAATGGCTTATTTTAACCAAAATCCATAATTGAAATGAGCTATTCATAAGTTCGTATTTTTTTCTAAATTCCACTCCTCAATAGCAAGGAGGATCAGAGCAAAAGGGTACTCCTTCGCTACGTTTTGCTCATACTTCGTTGCAATACAAGTTTCGTTTTGGCTCCCAATTGGGTCTGATTGTCCGCAAATGTCCTTCGTATAAAATGAGTAATATACGTGGATATTTACTGTTGGATCAAAAATTGGCATGGTAGGATACCTCCTAGCATGCCAATTTTTATTGAAAGCCCTAAGAGAGCTTATTATTGATTTTCCTGTAAAAATTGCAATGTTGCTTTCCCTAAAGTTTTAGCAGCAATCAACATTGCACGCTCATCAAAATCAAAGCGTGCATGATGATGAGGATATGCTACTTCCCACTCTGGCTTTTTAGCACCCGTGAAGAAAAATGTACCTGGTACATTCTCTAAATAATACGCAAAATCCTCACCAATCATAAATGGTGGGCACGTTATAATATTTTCTACTCCTGGTATATTAGCTGCCAGTTGTGCAATAAATTCTGTTTCTTTCACGTGGTTGTAAACAGGTGGATAGCCCCTTGTATAACGATACTCATAGCTTGCACCAAAGGCCAAACAAGTGGCATTTAAAACGGCTTCAAGCTCTTGCTCCATTTGTTTGCGTACCGGCTCCTCAAAAGTTCGGACTGTTCCAGCTAACACTACTCGTTCTGCAATAACATTAAAAGGGTTAATGGCCTCAAAATGACCAATTGTTAAAACAGCTGATTTTAATGGATCAATGCGGCGAGATATAACCTGCTGCGCATTGACTACAAACTGCGACGCAAGTGTAACAGCATCAATAGAATGATGCGGCTCCGCACCGTGACCACCTTTACCTTGAATCGTAATTTCCACCTTATCCGCGGCAGCCATAATTGCCCCATCTCTCACCAATATATCGCCCAATGGTGTAGGGGCCCATAAATGTGTACCGAAAATAACATCTACCCCGTCTAGACAGCCATCTTCAATCATAGGTTTTGCTCCACCTGGCGCCATTTCTTCTGCATGCTGATGAATAAAAACTACATTACCTGCAATGTCATCCTTCATTGCATGCAGTGCTTTAGCAAGCCCTAGTAATGTTGCAGTATGACCATCATGTCCACATGCATGCATTTTACCATCTACTTTTGACTTATAAGGAATGTCATTTTCCTCCTGAATGGCTAGTGCATCAAAATCAGCACGTAATGCCACTGTTTTACCCGGCTTCCCTCCACGTAAAGTTGCAACAACACCACGTTCACCTACATGCTCACGAACCTCATGTCCTAACGCTCGATGAAAAGCAGCTACATACGCTGGTGTTTCCACTTCCTCAAAGGATAATTCCGGATATTCATGTAGATGACGACGAATCGCTACCATTTCATCATAGTTATGATCTAGTAAAGTAAAAAGCTTCTCCATATTACAAAACCCCACTTCCCATTTGTCGAACTTATTTGATAACTATAGTGTACTATAAATCCTTACAAAAACAATAGGAATTAAAACTACCATTCTATAGAAATTATATTGTTGATTAGGAAAAAATAGGTTTATTATTGAGCGATAAAAAGATTTTTTTATTGCTATTTTGCTAATATATTCTCATTTCAACTGATTGTAGCGTAGGGCTACTCGAGTGTTTCTGTCGCTTCGCTTTCGTCGCAGGGCAAAGCTTCCCCCGGGAAAGCGAGTAGCCCGTAGCGGAAATCAGCGCCTTTTAATAAATCAGAGTGGATAAAAATGGCTAATCCACATACATGTTTGTACTAAACAAAAACTCCCTCACACATAGTGCAAAGGAGTAACTTTGTAGGAATATCTATATTCAACTGAATTTTATCGAGCATGTTTAAGCGCAGCTACTATAATTAAAACCCAGCCAGCTAAAAATAGAACACCACCAATTGGTGTAATAGCACCTAGAACTTTAACGCCGCTGATTGCCAGTACATATAAGCTTCCTGAAAAGAAGACAATACCTAGGTTGAAAAAGATTCCAGCCAAATTTAACTGCTTGACCTCACCTAGTAGTTTGGAGCTCATCAATATACCAATAATAAGGATAGCCGTAGCTTGAAACATCTGGTACTGCACAGCTGTTTCCCAAATCCCGCGACTATAATCGTCTAGAACTTCTTTTAAAGCATGTGCACCGAATGCACCCAGTGCCACTGCTAAAAAGCCGTGAAGTGCACCTGTCACGATAAATTTTTTCATATCATTTACCCTACCTTTAATCATGATTAAAAGTCAAAAATTGAATCACCATTCGCTCCGTCTTCTTCTTCAATTTTTGCTGTATATAAACTTGTTTGCTTCGGCTCTGACACTAGCATTTGTGGCAAATGTTTTGACTGTGCTTTAGAAATGCCGTCAGATGCGTCTAATACCACATCGCATAATGCTCGGATTGCTGTTAAGGCTTCACGAATTTGTTGTTCGTTTCCAGCATTTTTGACACCAGATAATTGTTTTTCTAGTTGTTGAATAACGGCTTGATAAGGAATCATTGCATTCTCCCACTTTCTGCTTTTGGCACAAACTTTAGACAGTCCGTGCCAGAGGATTGTTTAACGACAACGGATGGTATTTGCTTCGTTTTAAAGCCATATGCTACACAGGCCCGCGGCGTTTGTGGGTCCCATGTTACTTTGAAATATTGACATTTGAAACAATTTACCTTCATCGTTGTTCCTCACTTTCTTCTATTATAAACTGTAACATGAAATTATAAGTGTATCAATTTCGCCTTGGCGTAATTGCGTCCGGATTTTGAATTGTGCCAGCACAATTCAAAATCCGTGACATCCGCCGGAGGCTTATCTTCATTCAGGTAACCATCCTCAGAGGTAGGAGTCTATTATAGTTGATGCTTCACTTTTGCTACAAAACATTTGAATGAAGATATATGATTTGTGCCAATCTAAGCTAGAGACCAATCAATTGGTTGCTCTCCCCATTCCACTAACTGTGCATTGATCTTCGAATATGGTTTACTGCCAAAAAAACCTCGATAAGCACTAAGTGGACTTGGATGAGGTGCTTCTAAAATTAAATGTGGCGTTGAGTATTTACGAATTAATTGTTTTTTTCGTTGTGCTGGTTTACCCCAAAGCACAAAAATAATTGGTTTATCTCTTGATGCTAATTTATCGATGACAGCATCCGTAAATTGCTCCCATCCTTGTTCTTTATGGGAGTTCGCCTGACCTGCTCGAACAGTTAATACAGTGTTCAATAACATTACACCCTGCTGTGCCCATTTTGTTAATGTTCCGTTCTGAGGGCTTGGACAGCCAAGATCATCCTGTAATTCCTTTAGCATATTTCGTAGGCTTGGTGGATGTGGGATTCCCGGCATGACTGAAAAGCTTAATCCATGTGCTTGGTTTGGTCCATGATACGGATCCTGACCTAAAATTACGACCTTTACGTCATGATAAGCCGTCATATAAAATGCATTCATTATGTCATTTATCGGGGGATAAATTGTTTGTGCTGCATATTCATCTGCTACAAATTGACGTAGCTTTGTATAGTATGTTTTTTCTATTTCTTCTACAAGTATTTCTTGCCAATCATTCGGGAATGCTTGTTTCATCGTAATATAAGCCCCTTTCTCTTCTTACAACGGTACAAAAAAATAATGTTGAATTCAAGCATCAGAAAAAGAAGTTAAACTGACCTTGTGAAAATATATAATTCTGACTATTTTTATACACCCAGAATAAGACTATACTAGATGATAATTTTAAAATTCCATCTATAAAGGAGATCTTCCACATGGTTCTTAAAAAAACTTTAACGATTGCTGGTTCAGATACATCAGGCGGCGCAGGTATGCAAGCCGACCTTAAAACATTTCAAGAGCACGGCACATATGGCATGGTGGCATTAACAGTTGTCGTAACAATGGATCCAAACGGTTGGACTCATAACGTAACGCCATTACCGACAGAGCTTTTGCAAAAACAAATCGATACGGCTCTTTCAACAGGCATTGACGCTATAAAAACCGGTATGCTATCAACTGAAGAAATTATTCGTATCGCAGGTGATGCTATTGCAAAATCTGGTACGGCAAATGTTGTTATTGATCCTGTAATGGTATGTAAAGGAGAAGATGAAGTTTTGAACCCTGGTAACACAGATGCAATGATTCAACATCTTTTACCTTTAGCCGCAGTTACAACACCTAACCTGTTTGAGGCCGGGCAATTAGCCGGAACTGGCACACCAAGAACAATCGAGGAAATGAAAACAACAGCTCGTAAAATCCACGAACTTGGTGCCAAAGCTGTTGTGATTAAAGGTGGAAAAGCATTAGCTACTGAAAAAGCGACTGACTTATTCTTCGACGGTGAAAAATTCTACTTATTAGAATCTGAAAAAGTCGCTTCTACTTATAACCATGGGGCAGGCTGCACATTTGCTGCTTCAGTAACAGCAAACTTGGCAAACGGTCTTTCAGTAAAAGAGGCTGTAATTGAAGCAAAAGAATTCGTTTCAGCTGCAATCGCTCACGGTTGGGCATTAAATGACTATGTAGGACCAGTTATGCACGGTGCTAAATCTCGTTTCGGCGCACCACAAGTAACAGTGACAGAAATTTAAAAACGAAAAGGGCATCTGTATAGTTATCAGATGCCTTTTGTAGTTCTCCATCATTTCCGGCCGTCAATCCCATGGATCGTTCATCGAAATGAATTGGGCCATTGCCTTACTTTCCTTTTTGCGCTCTGCACGCGCTTTTGCTCGTACAGCTGCGGTTTCATGTAGCTTTGTCTCCTCTACTGTTTCCGGAATGACAGATGGCACTGGCGTTGGTTTATTATTTTCATCTAATGCAACAAAGGTTAATAATGCTGTTGCCGCTACCTTGCGTTCGCCCGTTTTCAAATTCTCAGAAATGACCTTTACGAAAACTTCCATTGAAGATGTCCCTGTCCACGTTACATAAGATTCGAAATATACCGAATCAGTCGGGCGTATTGGATGCAAGAAGTCTACAGAATCCGTTGAGGCTGTCACGCAATCCCTACGACTATGCTTTGCAGCAGAAATGGAAGCTACTTGATCGATGTCACTCATTAATCGGCCGCCAAACAGTGTATTATGATTGTTAATATCATTCGGAAAAACGCGACTTGTACGCATAACTTTTGATTCTTTACAATATTTAAAGTCTTTATTCACATCTATCCCCCCTAAAAACAACTGTTTATTTCTACTATATTGCTTTATTTTCCCATAAAAATCAATTTTATTATCAGAAAATTAAGAATTTTTATTTTAAAGCAAAAGAATCATTCCTTCTAATGGAAAACGCTTAGGACAAGATACGCTACTACTTCATATGCCATATATTAGCTGTATATGGGAGGGAGAAAAATGAAAAGACGTAATCAACAAAACATAAATGATGATCCACCTAATCTAGGCGGTCAAGAAGCAGGTCTCCTAGGTGAAGACATAGGTATCCAAGGTGGAAATGTAACCTCTACCAAAGTAGAATTAATATCTTCAATGGTTTTGACAATAGGGTATTCATTAGCAACCCTCTCCACCATTTTAGCATTGCAGGAAGAAGAGGCACAGGAACAAACAAGAACATCCGATGCGCAAAATCAAAGTGTACAATTTAGACAAATGCATAAACATCTATCACATCTCAACAATCGTCTAGATTCCATTGAACGAAAACTCAACCGATATTAACAAATACATACCCCCAAAAACCGTTAATTATAAAAAAGCCGCGATTCTCCGTCATAAAAGAGAATCGCGGTTTTTTACTATACTATGATAATGAGCTTTCCGTTTTCTTCCCTTGTCACAGCCATACATAAAATGTTAAAGGAACGTCATCTATTGTACCAAGATAGAATTCGTTATTACCTAGTTTAAAATTCCCTTCAACACTATGCGCTTTTTAACCGTCAATTAAGGAAGAAATCATGTCGCAGTATCTATTCGTTTGTGAAACCGCATACAATACAAAACGACACATTTTGTACAAAATTTCTTTCACACTCATTATATTGATATATTTCAATAATTTTTTCAAGAATATTGCTCGAAAAATCTTCATAGATTTAAAGATGCAATCAAATCTATTATGCCTCGGCATAATTGTTGCTGTCGCTTCGCTTTCGCACAGATAAACAATGCGTCCGGAATCGGTTTTGTGCTTAGGCCGACACGATGTCAGTCATTTCGGTAATGCCACAGGATGTGGCGTTTTTAGACTGAATCCCTCTATAATTACTTCTTAGTACTCTTCTGTTGTGAATACTCTAGAGTTCGTAATGAAATGCATATTTTCAACACTATCTAAAGAAAAACTTGCACCTCTGCCCTCAATCGCATGAATAATCAATTGCGTATGCTTAAAATATTCATATTGCGCTCTATGAATGTAAAAAGGAACGTCACCTATTGTACCAAGATAGATATCGTTTTCACCAATTTTAAAATCTCCTTCTACATAACACATCGGCGCTGAGCCATCACAGCAACCCCCAGATTGATAAAACATGATAGCGCCATGCTGACTCTTAATTAGCTCTATCAAATTTAAAGCCTCTTTTGTTGCAATCACTCGTTCTACCATGTTGTTATTCATCCTTTGGTATTAGAAAAATCCTTGTGCTTCTTTTTTGTAGCTCACTAAAAGACATTTAGTTTGTTGGTAGTGATCTAACATCATTGCGTGGTTTTCACGACCGATACCTGAAAGTTTGAATCCACCAAATGCAGCACCCGCTGGATATTGATGATAAGTGTTTGTCCACACACGACCAGCTTGAATAGCTCGACCTGCACGGTAAGCGATGTCTCCAGAACGTGACCAAACACCAGCACCTAAACCATATTCTGTATCATTTGCAATTTCCATTGCTTCATCAAAATCTTTGAATGTAGTCACGCCAAGCACTGGGCCAAAGATTTCTTCTTGGAAGATTCGCATTTTATTATGACCTTTGAAAACTGTTGGTTTAATGTAGTTACCTCCTGCAAGGTCGCCTTCAAGAATATTTTCTTCTCCACCTATTAAGCACTCAGCACCTTCTTCTTTACCAAGTTTTAGGTAAGAAAGGATTTTTTGTTTTTGTTCATTAGAAGCTTGAGCACCCATCATGACTTCTGTATCTAATGGATTACCAATTTTAATAGCTTTTACGCGCTCTAATGCAAGTTCAATGAATTTATCGTAAATGGATTCTTGAACAAGTGCACGTGAAGGACAAGTACAAATTTCACCTGAGTTTAATGCGAACATCACAAAGCCTTCAATTGCTTTATTTAAATATTCATCATCTGAAGCCATTACGTCCTCAAAGAATACGTTTGGTGATTTACCACCTAACTCTAACGTCACAGGAATAATATTTTCAGTTGCATATTGCATAATTTGGCGACCAACAGCTGTTGAACCTGTAAAAGCAATTTTTGCAATTCGTTTGTTCGTTGCAAGTGGTTTACCAACTTCAACACCAAAGCCGTTTACAATGTTAAGTACGCCTTTTGGTAGGATGTCTTGAATTGTTTCAATTAACACTAATAATGAAACTGGTGTTTGCTCAGCTGGTTTCATCACGATACAGTTACCTGCTGCAAGTGCAGGAGCAATTTTCCAAGCAGCCATTAAAATTGGGAAGTTCCAAGGAATGATTTGGCCAACTACACCTAGTGGCTCTTGGAAGTGATATGCAACAGTGTCGTTATCTAATTGTGTTGTACGCCCTTCTTGTGCACGGATGACACCTGCAAAATAACGGAAGTGATCAATTGCTAAAGGAATATCTGCGTTTAAAGTTTCGCGAACTGCTTTACCATTATCCCATGTTTCTGCAACAGCAATCATTTCTAAGTTTTCTTCAATACGATCTGCGATTTTATTTAAAATAGATGCACGCTCAGTTGCGCTTGTTTTACCCCATGCATCTTTTGCTGCGTGTGCTGCATCAAGAGCAAGCTCAATATCTTCAACTGTTGAACGAGCTGCTTTTGTGAAAACTTGACCTGTTACAGGTGTTTTATTTTCAAAGTATTGACCTTTTACTGGAGGAACCCATTCGCCACCGATAAAGTTATCATATTTTTCTTTGAAATTTACTACTGCGCCCGGAGTATTAGGATTTGCATAAATCATAGTATCAATCTCCCCATATTTTATTTATGAAACCGCATACAAATTATAACGACACAATTTATATTAATCTGTTTCATGTGTCCTATATTGATACATCAGAATAGTTTTTTCAAGTAATTAACCCTATATAAATAGTGAATAATAATTATTTTAAAATAAAGAAATTTCTGTATTTATAAGTGACGTTTATTATTAGGTTGGCAACAAAAGCCTTTCAATTTCCCTTTGTCATCTTTTTTGACTATACTTAAAATAGAAATAATCGAGAGGAGTGTTAAGATGCAAGAAGTACAAGTAAAGACGTTACAGGAATTATTGAATTCTTTCGCCAACAAAGACGTTTATATCCATCTTGAGACGACGAACGGTTCTTATGCAGCACACTTTGATGAGAAATTTTTTAATGCAGGTGCTTTTATTCGTAATGCTAAAATCAACTATGAACTTGCTAAAGTGGTAGATGATTCACCCCATCGTGTTGGCTTAAAAATGGCACATGGCTGGGTTTATGCGCAAGGCATCACACATTTTGAATTAGATGATTTAGGCCGTTTATTAATGGCTGGACTAGACTACTCAGGTAAATTGGCGATTGCACTTGAAATTAGCGAAACGCCATTTACTTACTAAGGGGGACGACTTTTTGAATTTACAACCGCAACGTCATATTTTAATTGTTTACCCTCACCCAGATGATGAGGCTTTTTCAGTTGCTGGAACAATTGCCTACTATACAAAGAAAATGAATACACCTGTTACATATGCCTGTTTAACTTTAGGCGAGATGGGGCGTAATTTAGGAAATCCACCTTTTGCAACACGTGAATCCTTACCAGAAATTCGACGTAAGGAGCTTATTGCAGCAGCAGATGCTATGGGAATACAAGATTTACGTATGCTTGGTTTCCGTGATAAAACGATTGAATTTGAAGACGATGAAAAAATGGTAAAGCTTGTTGAAGGTTTAATAGAAGAGTTAATGCCTTCTCTTATCATTACATTCTTACCAGGTTTCGCAGTTCATCCTGACCATGAGGCAACTGCACGTGCTGTAGTAGAAGCTGTTCGTCGTATGCCAAAAGCCGCACGCCCACAAGTGTTAGGCTGTGCCTTTGCAAATGATACCATTGAAAAAAATGGAGAGCCACATGTTGTCGTCAATATAAGTGAAATGAAGACGGATAAAATTAATGCCTTACAAGCACACGCATCCCAAACTGCTTGGATGATGCAAGAAACAGAAAAACGTATTGATGACGGTGAGCCAATGAGCGAAAGCTGGCTTAATATTGAAAAGTTCTATATTGTGAATCCTGATCAGTATGTAAAATAAGAAGCTATAGTTTCTTTACTAACAATAAAGCGGTTCTGTTCTCTTTCTAAATAGAGAACAGAACCGCTTTTATTTTAATCGACCATCAATTTTTTTAATAAAATAATAATGAAATTTATATCAAATATAAAAAATAAAACAAAAAAAAAAAAAAAAATTTGTATGTTTAAAACAAAAAATCT
>NZ_JBHZDH010000010.1:115155-121140 GCF_042755925.1 Lysinibacillus sp. NPDC059133
GCTGTCGCTTCGCATTAGCACAGAAAAAAACCTGTTTCTGTCGCGTTTTTTTTTGTTACAAAAACAAATTTAAAAAAAAAATAAATATAATAAAAAAAAAAAATAAAATATTATATTAAAAAAAAAAAAAAAAACCCGCTTTTATGTTAAGCGACCTTCATTTTTTTTAAGAAATGAATCATGAAGGTTATAGCAAATATAATAATTAACACAACAAAAAACATATAATGTGGAATGTGAATACCGATAACGCTTGCTAGCATTTTCAGTGCAATAATGCCAATAATAATAAATGCTGTTGCCTCTAATTCTGGTATTTTTTCAATAATGATTAAAAATAAACCTGCAATCGTTCTCATCATTAAAATACCTAGCATTCCCCCGATTAGTAATATCCAAATTTGATTGGATATCGCAAAAGCTGCAAAAATCGCATCAATTGAAAAGGCAATATCCATCAGTTCTACCGAAATAACCGTTGCCCAAAACGTTCCAAAAAGACGAACCAACAACCCTGTTTTTTTCATCTCCTTGGCACTATCCGCTTCCCCAATCTGTAGGAAATGAGCGACACATAGCCAACCTAAATACAGCGCTCCTAGCAATTTAACAAACCAAAATTCTACTAAATAAACACCTATCCCAATAAATAAAAATCGAAAAAAATAGGCCCCCAACATCCCGTACATTAAAGCTCGTTTACGTTGCTTGTTTGGCAAATGCTTTACTAGCACTGCTAATACAAGTGCGTTATCAGCCGAAAGTAAACCTTCTATTATAATGAGTGTTGATATTAACCCCCAAGATACAGGGTCAGTCAAAATTTCCTTCCACATTTCCCAATTGAAAAATTGAATGTATGTAGATAGAATTCCTTGAATGATTTCCAATTACATACCCTCCTACTTGTCCTAAGGTATTCTAGTATATGCTGGGCCATTTTCGTTATGAGGAAATGTGTGCATCCTTTATTTCTCCAAAAAAAATTCTCGAAGAAATCTATTTTGCATTAAGCGGACACAGAAAATTTAGAATTTACTAAAAATTAATAACAAAAAGCTTATAAAGTGTGCTATCATAGATAAATGTTTTATACGCATAACGGAGGATGAACATTATGGAAGCTGCTGACACTAGAACCGTGCAAGTAGAAAATATCTTGATTGCACATCATTTCTTAAAAGACGTAGTGGTACACACGCCACTACAAAAAAATGACTATTTATCCGAGAAATACGGAGCTAATATTTATTTTAAACGCGAAGATTTACAGCATGTACGCTCATTTAAACTTCGTGGTGCCTATTATAAGATTAAAAAAATTGAAGAAGAGGCTCGTAAAGCTGGCGTTGTTTGCGCAAGTGCGGGCAATCATGCTCAAGGTGTTGCCTACGCCTGTGCACAATTGAAAATTCAAGCAAATATTTTTATGCCTCAAACAACACCTAAGCAAAAAATTGATCAAGTGCGTATGTTTGGTCGTGATTATGTAGAAATTATTTTAGCTGGTGATACCTTTGATGATTCTGCAGAAAGTGCATTCGCTTACTGTGATGAACACGATAAAATCTTTATTCACCCATTTGATGATTTTGATGTCATTGCTGGTCAAGGAACAGTCGCTGTTGAAATTATGAATGACATGGAGGAGCCGATTGACTACGTATTTGGTAGTATTGGTGGCGGTGGCTTAATGTCAGGTGTTTCTGCCTATGTGAAAAACCTTTCACCTAATAGCAAAATTATCGGTGTAGAGCCTGCTGGGGCAGGCAGTATGAAGGCTGCATTTGCTGAAGGCGGTGCAGTGGCTCTTGATTGGATTGACAAATTCGTAGATGGGGCTGCAGTAAAATGCGTCGGAAATCACACATATGATGTTTGTCGTCGCTACTTAGACGACATCGTCCTAGTACCAGAAGGAAAAGTATGTACAACAATCTTAGACCTTTATAATAAACACGCCATTATCGCAGAACCTGCTGGAGCTTTATCAGTAGCAGCTCTCGACTCTTATAAAGAGGAAATCAAAGGGAAATCAGTCGTTATCATCATTAGTGGTGGTAATAATGATATCGGTCGTATGCAGGAGATTAAAGAAAAATCTTTAATTCACGAGGGCTTACTATACTACTTCATCGTAAGCTTCCCACAGCGTGCAGGCGCGCTTCGCCAATTCCTAACAAGCGTTCTAGGACCAAACGACGACATTACTACTTTCGAATATACAAAGAAAAACAACAAAGAAAGTGGTCCTGCCTTAGTCGGTATCGAGCTTGGTAATCGCGAAGACTACGAAGGCTTACTAGTACGCATGAATGAATTCGGCTTCAATTACAAAGAAGTAAACAACGACATTCAACTATTTGGCTTACTAGTCTAAAATAAAGAGTCACACTTGCTATGTGAGTGTGGCTTTTTTAGGTTTATCGGAGCACTTTTGAGATTTATCGAGAACTTTTGATTGTTTATCTACCAACTTTTTTAATTTATCTACCAACTTTATCGATTTATCGACCAACTTTTTTAATTTATCACCCAACTTTCCAAAAATATCGACATCTACCTTACAGGCGACACTATCTGACCGCACTGATAGTTTCGTCGCTTACATTTAATCCAATAAATTAGCAGGGATTATATATTTTCTATTTTTATTTTCACCAATCACTTCAAACTTTAACTTTTTCAATAAGTAATGAGCTACTCTCTCTGAGTCAATATCAAAAAAATTACGAAATTGAGCATTAGAAATATTGTTTCCCATCATTAGCTGATAATCTTGTAATGCTACTAGCATCGATTTATTATCTGTCCGTTGACAATTGCTACAACGCCATTTCCCAAAGAAATATTGTAAAGCATACTGATACTCACACTGCGAGCATAGCGCTCCTTTTCTTAGTTCACCCCAGTCGATTTCTGGTATCCATTGTGTTGGTTCATGCTTGTTTAAAATGTGTTCAGCGATATGCTTCAAATCTTTTTCACTTAAACAAACTTGTGAATGTCGTAAAAACAGCTGTTCTACCTTTTCTGTTAAACCACTCACATGAATAATCGGTTGCGCCGACAAACTTGACGTCATAATCATATTCGGATTTGCAGAGACGATCATATAAACAATAGGTATATGATAGCCTGCCTTTTGTAAAATCTGACGCAAAAACCTAGCATGCCGCTTCACTTGATCAAAGGGATTTCTAAAGCCATCTACTCTGCCATCAGAAGTAATTCGAATAAATTGATGGTTACCTTCCATATATTCTATACGCCCAACGATATTTTTGATTTCCACTATTAAAACAAAATTTCGCGACATAAATAATGTATCAATTTGATGTATCGATCCACCTTCAGTATTAAGCTGTACATCATGCAATAAATAATATGCATGCTCCAAATAGATTTCCCGCCATTCTCGATCTACTCTTTGCTCGCCAACAATGCCAGCCTTTGTTCTTCCTAGCATTTCTTGAAAATAATCATACTTAGCGTGAGATTTAGATAGTCTTCTTTCGATCATTTCTAACACGAGTTGCTTCGATGAAACTTCGCGCTTTTTTAGTAACATAGTTTCACCTCCTTTAGCTAGATTATAATGCACTTTATCGATAGAGTTTGCTTATTTATCGAGAACTTTTGATTGTTTATTGACCAACTTTTTTAATTTATCTACCAACTTTATCGATTTATCTACCAACTTTTTTAATTTATCAACCAACTCCCCAAAATATCGACATCAAGCGAAAAACGCCCACACATTTTGTATGAGCGTTTTATCATTTATTATCCTAGTAATGCACGGTCTGAGTTCATTTTCTCACCGCGGATACGTTCGAACTCTGCCATTAAATCCGGGATGGTTAATTCATGCTTGCGATCTTCGCCAACCTCTAAAATGATTTGACCTTTATCCATCATAATCAGTCGATTTCCTAAGTCTAATGCTTGTTGCATGTTGTGCGTGACCATTAATGTCGTCAAGCTGTCTTTCTCAACTAAATATTTTGTAATACGTGTGATTAACTCGGCACGAGATGGGTCAAGTGCCGCCGTATGCTCATCTAGCAATAAAATCGAAGGCTTCGTGAATGTTGCCATTAAAAGAGACAGCGCTTGACGCTCCCCTCCGGAAAGTAAGCCAACTTTTGCAGATAGGCGATTTTCCAAATTCAAGCCCAACATCTGCAAGGATTCCTTGAAAAATTCTCGGCGCTTTTTATCAACACCGATACGCATGCCTCTACTCTTATTACGTGAGTAAGCTAATGCTAAATTTTCCTCAATCGTCATTGTTGGCGCTGTACCAGCCATTGGATCCTGGAATACGCGACCGATGTAGTGGGAGCGCTTATATTCTGGTAAAGTCGTAACCTCATTTCCATCAATTGAAACCGTGCCAAAGTCTGGTGTTAGTGCGCCAGAAATCATATTCATCATGGTCGATTTACCAGCACCATTACTGCCGATAATTGTAACGAAATCCCCTGGCTTTAAGTGCAAATTAATTTCTGCAAGTGCCATTTTTTCATCAGGTGTACCTTCATTAAATACCTTATTAATGCCGTTTAATTTAAGCAAGGCCATTTCCTCCCTGCTCAACCGTCTTTACGCGTGTCTTCTCTGCTGCGCGTTTCACCTTGCGTTTGCGCGCCTTCCTCTTATTGATAAATTGAGGTAAAATCAACGCTATAATAACAATGATAGCTGTTATTAATTTCATATCCCCTGAATCTAGGAAATCTACTCGTAATGCTAATGCTAAAATAATGCGGTAAATGATCGCTCCAGCTATAACAGCGAAAGTTGTGCGCATAATCGTTTTTGTACCGAAGATTGCTTCGCCGATAATAACAGATGCAAGACCGATCACAATCATCCCAATCCCCATACTTACATCTGAGAACTTCGAATATTGCGCGATTAAAGCACCCGAAAATGCAACAAGTGCATTAGAAAGTCCTAGCCCAAGAATAATAAGAGTATCTGTATTAGCCGAGAAGCTACGAATCATACGCTTATTATCACCAGTTGCTCGAATAGCTAGGCCGATCTCTGTTTTTAAGAACCAGTCTACAATGAACTTAATTAAAATCGTGATGATTAACACTACGATTATTGTGCTCCATGTTGAAGGTAGTTGCTGAACGCCGAAGCCTTTTAGTAGGTTATTTAATGCCGTATCGATTCCTAAATTACTCCAAAACGCTTGAAACTTTGAAAATAAAGTCTCTGAATTTAATAGTGGAATATTTGGACGACCTATCGTATTTTCTGCCGTTGACCCCATAATACGTAGGTTAATAGAATACAAAGCAATCATCATTAAAATCCCTGATAATAGAGGATTAATTTTCCCCTTTGTGTGAAGAATTCCTGTCATACATCCAGCAATAAATCCAGCAACAATTGCCACTAAAGTCGCTAAGATCGGGTGGTAGCCAAGCAGAATCATCGTCGCCGCTGTAGCCGCCCCTGTTACAAAGCTTCCATCAACCGTTAAATCCGGAAAATCTAACACACGGAATGTTAAATACACACCAAGTGCCATAATTGCATAGATGATCCCTTGCTCCATCGCGCCAAATATTGCTATAAACATAGTTGAATCATCTCCTAATAATTTCTTAATATATAATTTGGCTCATCACCATAACTTGAAGTTGATTTCCGTTCCGGCTGGGCGCTTTGTTGCTGACGCTTCGCTTTCGCACAGTTAAAACATTTGTTGCTGACGCTTCGCTTTCGCACAGTTAAAACATTTGTTGCTGTCGCTTCGCTTTCGCACAGTTAAAACATTTGTTGCTGTCGCTTCGCTTTCGCACAGTTAAAACATTTGTTGCTGTCGCTTCGCTTTCGCACAGTTAAAACATTTGTTGCTGACGCTTCACTTTCGCACAGTTAAAACATTTGTTGCTGACGCTTCGCTTTCGCACAGAGCAAAGCTTCCTGGGGGCGTCCGATGAGCCGCTTGGGCCAACAGAT